>JBEAUF010000426.1:0-43862 GCA_041161565.1 Planctomycetota bacterium
GTGGAACGTGCGGCAAAGGTGATCGAGGAACGGTTGGCTGCCGACGCTGCCGTCCGCAGAGAAGTTGCCAGGATTACCCGCACCATTGTTGACGCAGGAAAGCTCGAAAATTACGGCACTCCGAAAGCCCAGGAATACCTGCGTCGCTGGGCGAAGGAACTCAATGCACCTCAAACACCCGGGGAACCGCAGCGATGATGCCGGATACCTGCGGTGTCCGGTCCGCAGCGATACTCCTGCTGGCCATCGCTGTTCAGGCGGCAGGTTTGAAGGCAGATGACGTCGCCGCGAACGGCTCAGGCGACACGGAGTCCGTGCCGGATTTTACAACACAGGTGCTGCCTGTACTCACCGCGGTCGGCTGCAACTCCGGCGCCTGCCATGGTGCGGCGGCCGGTCGCGGCGGACTGCGGCTGTCGTTGTTCGCGGGCGATCCGGAAAGTGACTACGAGGAGCTTGTGCACGCGTTCGAGGGACGCCGTGTGAATTTGGTAACGCCGGAGTTGAGTCTGCTGCTGCGCAAACCCGCAGCAGAACTCGAACATGGCGGAGGCGAGATTCTGCCCCGGGACTCCCCGGGTTTCAAACGCCTCGCTGCGTGGATCAGGGCCGGTGCACCCCGCGGACAGTCGCGTCGCCTCAGAAATCTGCAGGTGGAACCCGTGGCTGAGCTTCGAAGTTCCCTGCCCGCGGATGTTCCCCTTCGTGTGCGGGCCTCTTTTGATGACGGCCGTGAGGAGGATGTGACTGCCTGGACGCGATTCACCCCGGCAGATCCCACGGCAGTCGTCGTCGGAGATGACCAGGTTGCTCACATCTCCCGACGCGGTCGGCATCTGCTGCTGGCCCGATTTGCAGATCGTGTTGTGCCGGTCCATCTCAGTGTTCCTCTGGCTGATCAACCAGTGGACCTTTCGGCGGCTCCACGTTTGGATCCCATTGATGAAATTGTCCTTGAGACTCTGGAGCAATTGCACCTGCCCGCATCACCCCAGGCGGATGATCTGAGCTGGCTGAGACGTGTCACGCTGGATTTGACCGGTCGCCTGCCAGCCACTGCGGAAGTTCAGCTGCTGGAAGGCAGTACCGATCGTCATCGCCGAGAGGTCATTGTGGATCGTCTGCTGTCGAGCGAAGCATTCAACGATCACTGGACTCGACTGATCGCTCGGTGGCTGCAGCTGCGGTCCGTGACAGGTGAACCCGAAGTGTTGCCGACGGCTGTTGCATGGCTCCGTCAGCAGATTGTCGAGGATCGGGGGCTGCACGAAGTGGCTCGCGATATCCTGACAGCCAGCGGCGATTCACACGTGGCGGGGCCGGCTGCCGTGAATCGCATGGCTCGGGATGCCCGACAGCAGGCTGAAATCTCCGCTGGATTTCTGGCCGGAATTCAGCTCGGCTGCGCCAACTGCCATAACCATCCGCTCGATCGCTGGACACAGGATGACTATCACGGTCTGGCCGCCGTGTTTGCACCGCTCGAACGCAGCCGCATGGTGCAGTTCACCGGGCGGGGAAGTGTGACGCACCCGAAAACCGGAACAGATGCCGTTCCCAGGGTTCCCGGCGGTCCTGATCTTTCCGGCGGTAACGACCACAGGGAACACGTATTCGATTGGGCGCTGGACGACCAGCAGCGACCGCTGGCGACTGCCACCGTCAACCGACTGTGGGAGGCACTCTTCGGACGCGGCCTTGCACACCCGGCAAATGATCTGCGCAGTACCAGCCCGCCGTCGCACCCGACGGTTCTGCGCGTGCTGACCGACGATTTTGTAGTTCATGGCTATCGAATCCGTCACACCCTTCGCCGCCTCGTTCTCAGCGGCACGTACGGTCGCAGCAGTGAAGTGCTGGCAGGAAATGCGGTGGACGATCGCTATCTTTCACGCGCACATCCACGCCGCCTGGCCCCGGAAGTACTGCTCGCCGCCATTGAAGAACTGACCGGTGTCCCCGAAATGCCGGATGCTTCGCCGGAAGAACTGCTGATCAGTCGTATCGACCCCGCGGCACCTTCCTCCGCACTGGATGCCCTCGGTCGGTGTCGCAGTTTCGACGGCTGTGATGAACCCACCGCGGCCGCCGGCCTGTCGGCCCGTCTCCACCAGATCAATGGGGCCCTGCTGAATGCACGCCTGCAGCATCCGCAGAGCCGACTGACCTTCCAGCTGCAGCGGGGGGATTCAACCAGGCAGATGGTGGAAGACTGGATACTGCGTGCGTGGAGTTCCCCGCTTTCGGAAGCCGAAATCGACGCATGGGTGCAGCGGATCGACGGTGGCGGAAGCGGCGAACTCATCGCTCCTGCAGAACGACGGCAGCGGCTGGAGGATTTCGTCTGGAGCCTGTTGAACAGCCGGGAGTTTCTGGAAAATGACTGACCTGAAGCAGATCGTCGGGCAACCGCCCGTTCGCCGCGATTGCCTGCGGCTGGGAATTCTGTCAGCGCTGGGGCTGACCGCCTTCCAGCGACTGTCGGGCTCGATGCAAGCGGCTGCACGCACGTCGCTCACAGCACCCCCGACCAACTGCATCCTGCTCTGGCTGGATGGTGGTCCGTCGCACCTCGAGACGTTCGATCCGAAGCCGGAGGTGCCATCCGAAGTTCGTGGGCCGTTTCGTTCGATTGCGACTGCGGTACCGGGACTGGATGTCTGTGAACATCTGCCGAGAACGGCGGCGATGGCCCGTCAGCTGGCCGTGATTCGATCGCTGACCTCACCCCTCGGAGAACATGGTCTTGCGAATCAGTATTTGCTGAGCGGACATCAGCCCTCAGCTGTGATCAGGCATCCTGGACTTGGTTCAATTGCCGCATGGCATGCGGGCCCGAGGCGTGGTGCAGCAATGCTTCCGCCCTACGTGGCAATTCCCGAGACGCGTTTCGCCGGCGCCGGGTTTCTGGGGCCTGCGTATGAGCCACTTGAGGTTCGCGGAGACCCCGCGAAGCCTGACTTCAGGGTGCCCGATCTGACTGGCTTCCCCGGCCTCGATCCCGCTCGGCTGGAACGCCGTCGCAGCTTTCTGCAGATGCTGGACCGAATCGAAGCAACTCTGGATCAGCAGCCCGAAAACGTCTCAGACATCCAGCAGCAGGCCTGGAGGCTGGCGGTGTCTCAGCAGGCGCGGGAAGCTTTTGACATTTCTGCCGAGCCCGCGGAAATCAGAGCCCGCTACGGATCCCGCACCTTCGGTCAAAGCTGTCTGCTGGCCCGCAGACTGGTCGAACGGGGTGTGAACTTCGTAACGGTGCATTCTGCCGGCTGGGATACTCACGAAGACCTTGTCCTGCAGCTGCAGTCGGGCTACAGCGGAGCCAATCCCGCTGTGGGGCTGATACCGACGTTCGATCTGGGGTTCGCGGCTCTGCTTGAGGACCTTCAGGAACGCGGGCTGCTGCAGCATACACTGATCGTGGCCATGGGGGAATTTGGCCGCACGCCCAAATTGAATACTCGCGGCGGTCGGGATCACTGGCCCCGCGTCTTCAGCGCCGTGCTGGCGGGAGCAGGGATTCATGGTGGTCAGGTGATCGGCAGCAGTGACAGAGTCGGCGAAAGTCCCCGCGATTTGCCCGTCACTCCAGCCGATCTCGCAGCCAGCATCTGCCAGCTCCTGAAGATTGACCCGCAACAGCAGCTGCCAACCGCCGATGGGCGGCCCATCGCCATCAACGCCACCGGGAAAATGATCCCTGGCCTGATTTAACGAGATATCGCGGGCATGTCCGTGCCCCGCACCTGTCCCGGAGAGCACCGGATGTTTCGAGAATCACTGCGATGCCGCAACCTGCTGCCATGGCTGCTTCTCGCATCACTCAGCAGCAGCAGCCTCGCCGGTCCCCCAATTACAGCTCTCGCCATCAGCCCCGATGGACGTCAACTGCTGACCGGTTCCCAGGCTGGTTTGAGCCTGCTCCCGCTTCCCGACCTGCGGCCGGTCAAGCTCGTTCCCACCCGACTGCAGCAGATTCACGACATTCGTTTTTCGCCTGACGGAAAACAGTTTCTGGCAGCCGGAGGAATTCCCGGAGAAAGCGGTGTGGTGGAACTTCACCAATGGCCGCAGCTCGGCGAATTCCAGCAGCTGAAGGCTGGTGAGGATCTTGTGTATGGGGCGGAATGGCTGGATGCGGGAACCAGCCTTGCTGCGGTCGGAGCAGATGGAATCTGTCGCCTGCTGCAAACGCCTGCTGTGGCAACTGCTGCTTCAGCAGGTTCGGTGGCCGACCGGTCCGTCTACTCGGGACACTCGCAGGCTGTGCTGGCGATTCACCGGTTGAATGAAACGCAGCTGGTGACTGCCGGAGCAGACCAGACTCTGCGGCTCTGGGACTTCAAAACTCTGATGACTCGCAGGTCTTTCAATAATCACACCGGTAGCGTGCTCGACCTTGTCGTACGGCCGATCCGGTCCGATGCTGAGGCCGCGATGCGGCTGGTGGCGACTGCCGGAGCAGACCGTACTGTCAGGTTGTGGAATCCCGCACAGGGGCGCATGCTGCGATTTGCGAAGTTATCGTCTGTGCCGTTGTCACTGTCATGGACCAGTGACGGTGAGCGATTGCTGGTGGGCTGCAGCAGCGGTGATCTCCACGAGCTGGGAGTGGCAACGTTTGCCCAGCGATCAGTGCAGCAGCTGGCCGGATTGAGGATTGAGGAACTGCTTGTGCTGCCTGGCGATCAGAGCGTGGTTGTTGGCTGCAGCGACGGTGAAGTGCGGCTGCTGCCGCTGGATTCTGATCAGAGAAACTGAATGCCCTGAGCCAGCGGCAGATCATTGCCGTAGTTAATGGTGTTCGTGGCTCTCCGCATATATGCCTTCCAGCTGTCTGATCCGGATTCTCGACCACCACCGGTATCTTTTTCACCTCCAAAGGCACCGCCGATTTCGGCACCGCTGGGACCGATATTCACATTCGCAATCCCGCAGTCACTGCCGGCTGGCGAAAGAAAACGTTCTGCCTCTCGCAGGTCGTTGGTGAAGATGGCGGACGCGAGTCCCTGTGAAACGCAGTTCTGCCATTCCAGTGCCTGCTCCATGGCTGTGTATCTCAACACGTACAGGATCGGGGCGAAAGTCTCCTCGTACATAATATCGCAATGAGCCGGCATCTCGACGATGGCTGGCCGCACGTAACAGCCCCCCTCCGGTACTCGATCCCTCAGCGGCCCGCCACCGAATACAATTCCGCCCGCATGCCGCGCTTCGCTCAGTGCAGACTGCATGTGTTCAAGCGCCGCGGCGTCGATCAATGGTCCAACCAGCACCCCCGGTTCAAGTGGATGACCAATCGGGAGCGACGCGTAGGCGATCTTCAGGCGATTCACCAGCTCGTCAGCAATACTCTCATGCACAATCAAGCGTCGCAGTGTGGTGCACCGCTGACCGCATGTTCCGGCCGCCGCAAACACAATGGCCCTGACCGCCAGATCCAGGTTGGCTGTGGGAGCGATAATGCAGGCATTGTTGCCACCCAGCTCCAGCAGGGATCGCCCCAGTCGTCCGGCGACCGTACGCGCCACTTCCCGCCCCATCGCCACACTACCCGTGGCGGAAATCAACGGCACCCGCCGATCCTCCGCCAGCACTCTGCCCGGATCACGGCCGCCAATCACAACCGTGCTTAAACCCGGAGGAATGGTCTTCAGTTCGGCCGCTGCTCGCATCAGCAAACGCTGACATGCCATGGCACACAGCGGCGTTTTCTCCGAAGGCTTCCAGATCAGCGAATTGCCACAGACAATCGCGATCGCCGCATTCCACGCCCAGACCGCCACGGGGAAATTAAAGGCCGAAATCACCCCCACCGGTCCCAGGGGATGCCACTGCTCCATCATCCGATGCTGCGGACGCTCCGTCGCCAGTGTCAGACCACTCAACTGCCGACTCAGACCTACCGCGTAGTCGCAGATGTCAATCATTTCCTGCACTTCACCGAGTGACTCAGCGAGGATTTTTCCGCTTTCCAGCGAGACCAGCCGCCCAAGCAACTCCTGCTGCTCACGCAGTACCAGCCCAAACCGCCGCAGCAACTCCCCTCGTGCTGGTGCGGGTGTCATCCGCCACTGTTGAAACGCCTCCATGGCCGCTGCCACTGCCCGGTCCACGTCTTCGGCTTCCGCTTCGTGTACCTCCCCCAGCACTGCACCATCAATCGGCGATCGCACCACGCGGAGCGGACCACGACATAACACCGGCTGCCCGTCAATCCAGAGCCCCGCTGTCTGATCCACATCAAACGCTGACAGGATTTCGGATACCGCAGTCGCCCGTGTCATCGCTCTGTGCCCCCGACCTAAAAATCACCGAACACGCATCCGTGAAGTTCCCACAAGATCGTATTCTAAGCGGCCGACTACCGGACTCCAGTCGGAACATCCGCCAGCCGGATCTAAGCCGACGGGACCCCGCCCAATACCTTTCGTGTCTGTTTATCCCCGTGAAAATGCAGGCGGGGATTGGGCTGGAGAGGCTGGCATGGCACAAAGCGGTAATTCCGCCGACCGCCCGCATGCCACCCGGACGCGACACGATCAACGGAAATTCACGGATAATTCGTGTCCGCAAGCTCTGCGGCACCACGACTGCTTCAGACGGTCGTCATCAGGCCGCACCACTGAAGAATTCTGACCAACAGCCAGGAAATCATCCCGGAGATTGGAATTGTCAGTACCCAGGCCCACGCCATCTTTTCGACAATTGGCCAGTTCAGAGCACTCAGACGCTTGGCCGCACCCACACCCATGATCGATGCCGAGATATTGTGGGTGGTGGAAACGGGAATACCCATGGCAGAGGCGATCCCGATCACCATCGCTGAACTGGTTTCTGCCGCAAAACCGTGCACGGGCTGCAGCCGCACCATCTTGTGGCCCAGTGTCTGGATGATTCTCCAGCCGCCCGCCGCAGTGCCCGCGGCCATCACCACGGCACACAGCAGTTTGATCCATGTCGCGATCTGGAATTCTTTTGAGTTTTCCGGGAGCGTTGTACGGAGGAAGCTCAGCCAGTCCGGGAGATCATCGAAACGACCGCTGGATGTGCCCGCCACAAGGGCCAGGGCGATGATTCCCATCGTTTTCTGGGCGTCGTTGGTGCCATGCATGAAACCCATGGCACCAGCACTGATCATCTGAGTCCTGCCGAAGACGATGCCCACCGTCCGCGGGCGCCAGTTCTGCAGGAAGAAGTACAGCAGCCCCATGATCATCAGGCCCAGAAAAAAACCGCACAGGGGCGATGAAATCATCGGCACGATGACCTTCCACAGCAGTCCCTTGCTTTGATACCAGTGACGGCCGTCCAGTTGAGACCAGATCACCACCCGCCACGAACCGGCCGCCGCCACCGAGGCGCCAATCAAGCCCCCAATCAACGCGTGACTGGAACTGGATGGCAGCCCCACGTACCACGTGACCAGGTTCCAGACGATTCCGCCAAGCAGTGCGCACAGCAGAACTTCCTGGGTGACCACGGACGTTTCCACAAGTCCGGCAGCTATGGTTTTGGCAACCGCAGTGCCCCAGAGAGCACCGATCAGGTTTGTCAGAGCAGCAAGCACTACGGCCTGGCGGGGGGTGAGCACCCGCGTGGCCACCACCGTCGCAATCGAATTCGCAGTGTCGTGGAATCCATTGATGTACTCAAAAATCACCGCGATCAGGATCACCAGAAAAATCAGCAGCATGGTATTCCCGGAACCTGGCAGACGTCAGGCATTTTTCAGAACGATGTGTGAAATCACGTTGCCGGCATCCCGACAGCGGTCAATGACCTTTTCCAGCAGGTCGTACAGGTCGCGAACCAGCATCGCCTGCAATGGCTCGTAGCGGCCGTTGTAGACCTCGCCCAGCAGTCGCATGATCACGTCGTCCGCCTCACCCTCCACCGCCTGCAGCCGATCGGAAAGCTCCTTCATCGTCTCCAGCGACGGCATGCGACGCAAATGCCCAACCATCTCGCAAAGCGTTGCCGTTGCCCGGTCAATCAGCTCCATCTGCTGTGTAAAATCCACACCCTGCAGACGCTGCGGAGCCAGATTGAAACGCTCTGCAAACTTTTCAATCGTCTTCGGGATCCGATACAACGCGTAGGCCAACGCGTCAATGTCCTCGCGTTCCATCCCCGTCACAAACGTGGTCACCAGATCTTCCCGGATACGTTCCGTGATTCGACGATCCTTGCTGCGAGTCAAACGAAACTGATCCAGCGGATGGGCATGCTGCCGGTCACGCAACAGATCAATCAGCAGCTGGGCCGCCGCCCGCGCCTCTGCAGCGCTCTGTTCGAGCAGTTCACAGAAGTGTGCGTCCTTGCTGAAGAATTTCTGGATCGAAAACATCAGGTGTGGTCCGGTGGTGAACGTGCGGGAGCTTAACGAATTCTTCACAATCTAGCGGCCGAACACAACGAATCACGCCAGCCGCGGTCGTTTTCGCAAAAATTCAGGCATTCAGAGCACCAGGCTCGCATCAGCCAACCGCCGTCCGAAAATGGTCACACCTCCGAAATCTGAGCCGGAAAGTCTGCGGCAAGCCCTGAAAAAACGATATTCACCGGCGTTTTTTTGATAGTTGCCGGGTAGAGCCGGATCAGCTCACCGTGCTAAAAACCAAGCGGATGACAGGTTCCGCGCCTGCCAGCAATCGTTGCTGAAACCTCGCATCCTCTGAATGCCGATCCTGATATGCACTGGCTGAAAAATGGCTTCTCAATTGACCTCGTCAGCGTGTGACTTGTGCGCGGGTACGGATTTCCACGAACTTTCCGACACTGATCGCCGGGGACAGCCACTTTCCACCGTGGCCTGCAAATGCTGCGGGTTGGTGCGTCACGCCGTCATTCCCACCGAAGCCGAACTGGCAGCCTTCTATTCCACCGACTACCGCAGGACCTATCACGGAGAACATTCGCCCGGTGCACGTCGAATTATGAGGGCGTGGAAGAATGGTGAGCGGATCCATCGTCGGCTGGCCCCGTTTCTTGCGCCAAACAGCAGCCTGCTTGAAGTTGGAGCCGGTATTGGCTGTACGGTCAGGGTCTTCGAAAACGCCGGCTTCGCTGCTGAAGGAATCGACCCCGGGGAAGAGTTTCTGGAATTCTCCAGAAGAGCTCTGAATGCCAATGTTCGTGTGGATACGCTCGACAAACTGCCCGAGCACAGCCGCTGCGACACGGTGCTGCTTGTGCATGTGATTGAACACCTGCGTTCCCCGCGCGCCGCACTTCAGCGCATTGGCCGCCTGCTGCAGCCGGGCGGCCTGCTGTATGTCGAATGCCCTAACCTGCAGGCCCCGTTTGCTCGTCGCAGTGCCCTGTTTCACCGCGCCCACATTCACAACTTTGTGCCGGCAACCCTGCAGATGATGGCCGAAGCCTGCGGGTTCAGGCTGCGGCATCGATTTGGTGACGAACGAGATCCAAATCTGCAAATGCTCTTCGAATTCACCGGGATTTGCCGGTTTCGGCTCGACGAACACAATTTTCAAAGAACGCTCGATCAGCTGTCCCGAGCAGACGCAATGCCCTATTTCTGCAGGCTTCGCTACGTCACCGATCGCATTCGAAAGCTCTGCAGTTATGCCGCCGAATACCTGTTCGCTCCGTCTTTCGTCCGTCGGCTGACGAAGAATTACAGTGAACAGAATCAGAGCGGTCCGATCCCGCAGGTCTGCGAGGCTGCTCCGCAATAGCCTGTTACGGCACCCGACTGCGTGTTGCCCTGAGATCACACTCTTCTGATCAGGGTGTTGCATACACCTGCAGAGCACTGACTGCACCCTCGAGTGCTGCCTGCAGTTCATCCCCATCGCAGCACTCACGGAGCCGTGAATCTGCTTCCAGCATGCGGATCAGCATTCGCAGAGTTGCCGTTTCCCCGGCGTGAAAGCCATCGATCGCCTCTGCATCGGTGGAGCCGCAGGCCGACATACTGGAAAAGTCATGCAGCTCATGCCCGGTCTGCGCAAACACACTCCGCAAGGCCTCCGGCAGCTGCCTGAAGTAGTCGTGTCGCCCGGACGTTCGCATCCCCTCCGCAACCACATCCGCAAACGGTGGCAGAAAGGCCACAACGTGGATCTTCTGCTGACTGCACTCCTGAAGGAATGCTGCGATTTCCTGCAGAGCAGCCTTGTCCGGCGCGTCGCCGTAACGAAAACGCTCACGTCCCTGCTGAACGCGGCGCAGCGATGCGGCAAACTCAAAGTCCGGACAACGCGGGTCGCCATTCAGTCGCTGCTTCAGTTGCCTGCCGTAGTCGAATGAACCGTCCGCTCGGAAGCCCTTGCCATTCTGCCATGCATTCAGTCCAAATGGCAGATCGCTGCGTTCGGCCAGCAATGCAGCAGGACTGATTCGCCCCCGCAGAGTATCACTGATGACGTCCGGAAGCAGACGCAGGCCCTGCTGCACATTCACGGAAGGATTCTGTGTCCAGCTGCCGCTTGATCCTGGGCCGGCTGCTGCAATCCAGTCGCTGTTGAACATCCACTGATCGAGCGCCACCAGCAGCAGACGTGGCCGCCGATCTTCCGGGACCAGCCGTAAAAACTCCCGAAAATCATCCGCCGCCTGAATCGTGTAGCCGGCATTCCAGAAGGACTGCCGAAACATTTCCTGTCGAAACTGCAGCACCCGTGAAGATCCCAGCGCCAGCAGTTCGCGACGAGGCTGCAGGTTCAGGCCCGCATATTTCATGTACGGGTAGTTCTGTTCATTCCACGCAAAACCAATCAGTCCTCGTCCGCTGCGAATCTGTGACTCGAGCACGGGGGCGACATTTCTGAACGCTTCGCCGGACAATGCCAGCAGCAGCAGCGGTGGACCGCAGACCACCAGCAGTGGCAGTGCGAACAGGCAGCACCCCTTCAGAAATCCGCGCAGCTCCAGGTCGTTCACCGCTTCTGCCTGCGGCGACTGACGGGCGGGACTGAGTTGCTGATGGCTGCTTTCTGCCATGGATCTTCAGAACTGAAAATAAATGAAATCCTGCTGCTCGCCGCCGAACTTCAGGAGCAGAAACAGCACTGCGTAACAGAACAGCCAGCGTCCCCAGAGCGGCAGACGACTGGTTCCCCAGTCCAGCGCGTGCGGACGGCCACGCTGAATCCACTCCACAAGCAGGAAGCCAGCCACCAGTAACCAGATTTCGCCGGACACATTCAGCTCGCTGCCTGGCTGCAGCCTGAACATGCGATTCAGCACAGTCCATGCATCTGCCAGACTGGCTGACCGAAAAAAGACCCATGCCAGCATCGTCAGCAGAAACGTGGTGGCGATCCGGAGTGCTTCGAGCGGTGTCGGCAGGAGCGCTGTCGCTTCCGTGTGTGACGTAAACCTCCGATTGGCTCCACGCAGCTGCAGCGGCAGAAAGTACAGTGCATTCAACAGCCCCCAGACAATGAAGGTCCAGTTGGCGCCGTGCCAGAGTCCGCTGATCAGGAATACCGCCAGTGTGTTACGGATCATTTTTGTCCGCGAACAGCGGCTGCCGCCCAGAGGCAGATACACGTAGTCCCGGAACCATGTCGACAGCGAGATATGCCAGCGTCTCCAGAATTCCGCAATGTCCCGCGAAAAATACGGCGTCGCAAAATTCTGCATCAGCGAAAAACCAAACAGCCGTGCAGTTCCGACCGCGATATCCGAATACCCCGAAAAATCACAGTAGATCTGTATCGTGAACAGAAATGTGCCAGTCAGCAGCGAGGTCCATGCGGCCTCAGCCGGGAACTCAAACACCTGATTCGCCAGCGCCGCACAGTTGTCAGCGATCACAACCTTTTTGAACAGCCCCCACAACGCCTGACGACACCCGTCAGCGGCATCGCACAGACGGAAATTACGGCTTGTCAGGAACTGCGGCAACAGATGGCCGGCACGCTCGATCGGTCCCGCCACCAGCTGCGGGAAAAATGTCACAAACGACAGGTACGCCACAACATCCCGCGTCGGCGTCAATGTCCTGCGATAAATATCAATCGATGAGCTGACTGTCTGAAACGTGTAGAAGCTGATGCCTACCGGGAGCACCAGATCCAGACGCGCGGCCGCCGGACTGAAGCCGCACAATTCCAGTGCCTCATTCAGCGATTCAGCGAAGAAATTGTAGTATTTGAAAACGCCCAGAATCCCAAAGTTCACACCAATGCTGATTCCCAGCAGCCCGCGACGGATCGCCGGCGACTGCGATCGGTGGATCAGATTGCCGATGCTGAAGTCCAGAACTGCAGAAAACAGCA
This sequence comes from Planctomycetota bacterium, assembly GCA_041161565.1. Classification (GTDB taxonomy): domain Bacteria; phylum Planctomycetota; class Planctomycetia; order Planctomycetales; family Planctomycetaceae; genus SXXK01. The sequence continues at coordinate 12,252 of JBEAUF010000426.1, forward strand.
TCAGCCCCAGAAAACGAGGATCCCACCAGCCGTAGAACACCAGGCTCCCCGACAGCAGCACCACATTCTGCAGTCGCCACAGCCGACCGCAAAGGTACCAGTACACCACGAACATCAGTGGCAGAAATACGGCGAATTCGAAGGAGTTGAACAGCATGACGAATTACGCTGCCCGCTTCTGCACGACGCCCGGCAACGGCAGAATCACAGCTCCCGCCGCTGCAAAATCACGATAGGTGCTCTCCAGCTCCGCTCGACAACCAGCCGTTGTCCCGGGTGGCAGAGCAGGCAAAATATCAATGCAGGTTACGGGCTGTCCGTAAATCAGCGGCAGTGATCGGGCTGCGGACGACATCCACGTCACAAATGCCCGCGGCAGATATCCCTCCTGCAGCCCAAAGAACTCGACCAGGTATGGCAGTTTTTCCGCACCGGCGGGGCCCGCAGTTTCGCGAGGGTGCAGAATCCAGCGATAACGGCTGACACCGTGATAGTTCATCGCCGCCTGCAACGCTGCCTCTGCATCGACATGCACGCCAAGATCCCGCTCCAGTGGCTGCGACAGAAAGACGATCTCATCCCGAATTGGCAGCCGGCCGGCCACCGTACTTCGTAAACACCGATAGTCATTGAAAATCACCGACTCAGGGGGCACATCCAGAGAATAGCTGGTGAAGAACCTCGCTCTGCTCAAATCCGGCAGACTGCTCTTTAAGCCCGGCAGCAGTCGTCTCAGGCCGCGTCCGCGGCTGCCGGTACCACCCTGACGCCACGCGTTGACCGCTGACTGCAGTACACCGGCCCCTCCGTCCATGATTATCAGCTGATCGTGGGACATGACATGCATCATGTGCCGCTGCTGCGTCTGAAATCCGCCGGAATACAAACAACTACAATGCCCGATGCTTCGCTTCAGGGAGGCTGCCTGAAGAGGGAACAGCAACTGAGACAGACGCGTCAGCTGCAGATTCCAGGCGCGAGTCCAGCCGGTGTCCGTGGTGGCATCAGCGAGTGCGTGCAGGTGCTTCTGTCGGGCGGATGCTGAACGCGGGCTGTGAAACATGATCAGATAATTCTTCTCGCCCGCATGAAACCGATCCCGTGCTTCGGCTGCATTCAGAATCTGCAGCGGCGTGCAGGCAAGGAACAGATTGGACGGTACGCCTGAGCCACTCATCGCAGTCTCCCTGCAGGATCGGTCAGGCCGCTGCCCGCGCGGCCGATGCGGTCGGCAGCATTGTCAGAGCAGCCTCCAGCACCCGGTCCATCGACAGTTTTGCCATATCGCCGTCGGGGGCCACCAGAAATCGATTTCGTGGTGCCTCGGGCGGAAAAGCTCCAAACCGCTCAGGGCTGGTCGGACCAAATAGCGCTAATGTTGGGCGTCCCAGAGCCGCCGCCATGTGCAGCGGACCGCTGTCATTGGCAATCACCAGTTCTGCCCGCCGCAGCAGTTCAATCAGCTGCGGCAGTGATGTGCGTTTTGTGAGGTTTACGAAGCGGTCAGGGTCACAAACGGTCGGAGATTCCCAGGGCAGGTGACTGTCCCAGACGACTGTGCTGCCGGAGTCGGCCTGAAGCAGGGCCGTGGTCAATTCCCGAAATCCCCGCCACTCCTTGTGAACACCGCGGCTGTTTGGAATCATGACGACCAACCGGCGACGGCTGAGGCGTGAATCCAGCTGGTCAAGCGGATCACCGTGCATCGTCACCGGCGATTTCAGGGCGGGTTCAAGCCCCAGTGCCGGAAGGAACTGCAACAGCTTGCGAATGGCATGCGAATTACGGCCTCCGTCCGGAAGTGGCACGATTTTGTTGTAAAACAGCCGACTGCCTTCGCGTGCTTCGGCGATGCCGACCTTGAGGGGTGACCGCGCTGCCCACGTCATCAGACCTGAACGCAACAGGCCCTGAAAGTCCAGCACCGCGTCATATCGACGCTGTCGCAGCTGACGCATGACCCGGCCGATCGCCAGAACTCCGCGCCAGCCAGACGTATGTTCAAACTCCAGCACCTCGCCGTTAACCGTCGGACAGCGACGAATGATGTCTGCAAATCGCGACTTCACAACCCAGGAAATTTCCGCTTCAGGCAGCTGGTCGCGGATGGACTGCGCCACCGGAAGGGAACAGATGATGTCCCCCAGAGAACTTGGCTTAATGATCAGCACCCGCATGGCAGTCCTCTCAAATACAAAATCAGTGATCAGGCTGCCTTGCGAAGCTGAGGATTCAGTTCAGCATCGTTGTACATCTTAAACTGGAAATACACGCGGAAGCTGCGAGTTCCCTGCTGCACCTGCATGACCAGTTCCTGCAGGGCGGCCGCGAGGTCCTGAATCTGGCGGCGGATGGTGGTCAGCTTTGTGGAACAACGGTCGCGGTGCTCCACCGTCGCATCCATCCTCAGTACCTCCTCCTGCATGTGATATTCCTTTAACGCCAGAATCGACAGCCGATCAATCATCATGCCGGGAGTTTCAGAATTGAAGGAACAGCCTGATTCGCGTGGCTGCAGCTGCTGCACCAGCAGTCGATCCATCTGCTCCACAATGTCGTTACGCCGCTGGTTATGACGGTCAATCGTGCGTTTCGCCAGGCGGATTCGTTCCGCCCCGAGGTCATCCCGGCGCGCAATGTCTTCCTCATGCCACAGAGAAAAGTTTTCAAGGTGATTTTGCTGGACGAGCTTCAGCAGGCCATCGCCGATCGCTTCCGGAGCCGCCTGATGCCAGTGCTCTGTACAATGTCGCTGCGTTTCAAGGATTTCCTGAACGTTCATGCTGCCGCTCCTTTCGCCCTTCAGGCGGATTTTTTTCGTCTTGCCCTGATTCCAGCCCAGATCCGGATTACATTGCAGATCACATCATCAGTGGTGCGGGCGATCTGTCCCAGCCACGGATGTCGAATCACAAATCCTTTTTCCACCATGGTCCGGCCGGTGTGCTCCACATACCGCAACGGGTTTACGTCGTATTCCCGAAACCACGCGTATCGCGCGGCATTCTCGCGGCTCTTCGGGAACAACGGCTGTCGCAGTAACGCCACAAACTCATCCACCGTGGCTGGGGTCCAGGCCACTTCAAGCTGATCAAAATAGGATGGCCCCAGAGTGATTACGGGTTTGCCGGCCCAGCAGGCTTCCACCGTGATGGTCGACCCGAAGGTCACCACCACGTCACTCCATTCCATAATGCTGTACGAGTTCACCGATTCGTCAGCATAGTGAATTCGTACGTTCGGCAGCTTTGCTGTTTCGGCAAAGGGCGTCAGCAGGTCGCCCGCCATTTCCGCCTGGTTGGGGTGAAAACGCACCACGAAAAATGTCTGGGGATTCTCGCGGCAGGCCCGCTCCACGATCGGGCCGTAGTCCAGGAACGGTGAGATCCAGTCTTTGCCAAGCGAAGCAAATTCATCCTGACTGCTCAGAAAAATGCTGACCTTTCGCTGACAACCAGCCGGCAGTTCAGGTGGTATGAAAGCCTGACCATGCTTTTTTGCGTACTTGTTCGTGCGAGGCTTTCGCAGGGCCGCGTAGTACCGCTCAGCAAATTCATAGTCCGCTGGATGACTCAGAATTCGTCGCTGAATCTGCCGCCGGTCATGCACCATGTACCCAGGGCAGACAAACGGATGCTGCCTCGCAGTCACTTCCAGAGTTGTGAAGTCAATTCCGGCCGATTGAGCTGCGATCACGGCGAACTTTGAGCAGGCGTGGCGACCATTGAAGACCTCAACCCGCTGTGGCTTCCAGTCGCGGACGACAGCCTTCATGGATTTGAGCAGCCTTGCGGCGTTGCTGAAATAACGCCGCTTAATGCGGCGGATGAGCGGTTCGCGACGGGCAGTTTCAGGGAGCGTTCGAAAGGTGGAAATCACTCCGCTCTGCACACCCTCCATCAGCGTTCGCTGCTCGCTGAACGGGAGCTGTGGAAGTTGCTGGTCAATCGCGCTGTCGGTGTTCAGCGGAATCGTCTCCAGGCCCAGGGCCTCAGCAGTACTGCGGACCCTCGTTTTGCAGATCAAACAGGCCGCCGGACTCCCACTGTAATTCACCGCGCAGGTGCCGGCGGTCGCGTTGCAGTAAGTGACTGCCACCCGATGACCTTCGTCCTGCAGTTCGCGCGCGCGGGCCATGGTCACGAGTGTGTGTTTCCGCCACAGCGGATAAGCCGCGTGAATCAGTACGGGCGGACGCGACACATCGCCCGAGGATGACTCAGGGCGAATGAATTTGAGCGTTTCTTCCGGTTCCATCGGACTGCCCCCCAGTCAGGCCGTCAGGCGGCCCGCAGTGCACGGTTGCTGCCACTGTCCGCTTCAGGCTGATCGTCCACTCCGTTACCGCCCACTCGATGACGCAGTTGCCATTTTCCGGCAGCATCCTGTTTCCAGAGATGCGGCGAACGGAAACGGTCCGTGATCGTGTGGAAATGCTCCGGCGACATCTCGATGTAGTCCATCACCTCATTGAAATAACGATCAGGGAATTCGCCGTCGAAACGATTCACCAGAGCCACTGCCTCTTCACGAGTGATGTGCCCGTTGCGAATCTCCTGGGAGGCGTCGTAGGTCGCTCGGCCAATGCCGAACTTGATCCATGTGGTGTAATAGTGCAGATCGTCGATTTTGTCGTCGATGCTGTTGTACTTGCTGTACGTGCCCTGAGTGCGGAAGGGCCGAGCGCGAAAGCCACAGTTTTCGACGGCGTAGTAGTACACTTCCTGGGGAGTCCACTTCAGGTAATAACCCAGATAATGCACCTGGACATCCACTCGTCGCAACTCCTCCTCCCGCGGCGGCAGGAAGCACATGAGGTCCTGCAGACGCACGCCGTAGCGGTCCACCAGCTCTCGGATTGAAATCCCGGCCAGATACAAATCCTCGAGTTGCGAATAGGTGTGGAAGGACTTGTCGCGAAGACTCGACGAAGTGTCCGCAATCGGATTGCCGTACTCCGCTTCATTCTCACCGTAGAACACAAGCGGGATACCAAGCTTCGCTGCCAGACGCGGACCGACGTTCTTCTGACCCAGAATAAACGTCTGAAACGGATGAAACAAATTCTCGATGCTCAGTCGTGTGAGCAGCTTCATCACGCGACCGTTGCGAGTGAATGCAAGATTGTCGAAGCCACCAACGTCAAGCCAGTTCTTCCAGTTTTTGTAGCCGTATTCCGTGTACAGAATCGGCGGCCACGTGATCGTCAGCGGGTTCATGCCATATTTGTACTTCAGCACATGAGCCTGATAGGCGCTGTCCTTGCCACCACTGCCGGGCACGATGCAGTCATAGGAACCATCCTTGCTGCGGTACTTGTCCAGCAGCTCAACGAGCGCCTCTTCGCGGGCTTTCCAGTCGATCGTCTGCTTGTGATCCGCAACACGGCAGGCATCGCAGATGCCTTCATTGTCGATCGCCAGAGTCTTCTTGCGGGAATCAATGGTGTGACGGAACTCCACGGCCGAAGCCGGGCGCTGATTTGACATCACACAGCGACGGCAAAACTGCACCCGCGCAGGCAGCCCGTAATAGGCCGGAAGCTGTTCGTCCATGAACCCGTCCCCGATTTTCCAAAAAACTGTTGTTTCAAATTCGCTTCCGCAGACCAGCAGCCCAGTGTCGGAAGAACGCTATGCCCCCCGACGCACTCCGCTCCGGGTGAAACTGCACTCCCGTTACATGCCCCAGTCGCACTGCAGAGCAATACCGGATTCCCTCGTAGTCTGTCAATGTCAGGATATCCGCTGATCGCTCCGGAACAGCTGCAAAGGAATGCACGAAATACACCCACTGCCCGTCCCGGAAACCACACTCCACTTCCGGTTCAGAACGCTCAGGATTCAGAAAAATCCGATTCCAGCCCACAGCGGGGATGCGCAGCAGTGCTCCGTCCGGGCGGCGCTCCGGCAATCTTCGCACAACTCCCGGTATCAGGCCCAGACCCCGATGCAATCCAAACTCCTCGCTCGCATCCAGCAACAGCTGCATCCCCAGACAAATCCCCAAAAGCGGTTTGCCCGAACTTACCGCTGCACAGATAGGCTCGACCAACTCCCGCTGCTGCAGAGTATCCATGGCATGCCCAAAAGCGCCGACCCCCGGGAGAATGATCCCGTCCACCTCGCTCAGGCCCGCGGCAGTGGAGGAAATCTCGGCCGTAATGCCCGCCTGCAGACATGCCTGGCGAATACTGAACAAATTACCCAGACCGTAGTCCACGATCTGCACACGCAGCTCACTCATGCCGCATCCTCCAGCCGGCACTGCACACCACGATCCAGCAGCAGCCGCTTCAGTTCACGCATTTGGCAGGGCTGCACGTGGGATACACCCCGGCCACTCTGCAGAAATTCCCGGTTGCCCTCGCCACCACCTGAGTCCCTCGGTCGCAGAGTCCGAATGGCCTCGTAATGCAGAATGCTGCTCACCGCCACCGCGCTTACGCCGGTCTTCACCGCCACCTCCGCAACATGTTCCGCCCTGCCCGCACCTCCATGCGCGATCACCGGTATCTTCACCGCCGACGCAATCCTTGAACATAAGTCAGTATCAAATCCTTCGCCCGTTCCCTCACGATCGATGGACGTCGCCAGGATTTCACCCGCACCAAGCTCCTCAGCTCGTATCGCCCACTCAACCGCATCCACGCCCGTATGCTCACGACCATTGTCCGTGAATGCCAGCCATGATCCATTCGCCTGCCGGCCTGCTTCAATCGCCACCACAATCGTCGACGATCCAAATCTCCGGGATGCCTCACGAATAAGTCCCGGGTCGGCTATTGCCGCGGTGTTCAACGAAACCTTGTCCGCACCAGCCGCCAGTGCCTGACGGATGTCCTCAAGGCTTCGCAGACCTCCCCCTACCGTCAACGGGATGAAAATCTCCCGCGATGTTCGCGAAATGATTTCACAGAGACTGTTGCGACCGTAAAGACTGGCCACCGCGTCCTGATAAATCAGCTCGTCCGCTCCGGATTCGTAGTAATAACGAGCAAACGTGTCGGGGTCTCCGAGTACCCGCAGGCCTTCCAGACGGATCCCCTTCACCAGATTGGCGCCCTTAATATCCAGCCGGGCAATCACTCGCACCATTGACATGCTGACACGGCATCCCTGCCAAAGCTGAGACTAAGCAAACCCGGGAGTCTCCGGACATGGCCCGCAACGATCGGAAGCAGGCGGGAGCAGCATAGTTCGCCACCATGGGCCGGTAAAGGGCGAAGCCGGGATTCCCCGACCAGCGAGCAGGTGAACAACGTTCTTCGCTGCGAGTCCGGCAAAGAAAGCCCAACGACCCTGCGTCGCACGTCGACGCCCGCCGGGACCCGGATTACGGCCGGCCATACCCCCAATCGCCCTGGCTTTCTCTCAATCAACGCAAAAAAGTGGGAAAGGCGGGCGGGGGATGTCAGGTCCCCGGTAACGGTGGGTCTTGTCTTCGGGCGGACGCAGTGGGGCGACCTGGCTTGACCAAGCCCCGATACCTTATATATACAGGCACCCAGGGTAGTTCTCGAACAGGGACGTTCAGAAGGGTTCACCGTGGCTCAGATACTTAGTTGCACATTCGCCCGGGGTGGGTCGAAGGGTGTTCCGGGCAAGAATATTCGCCCGTTTTGTGGCCGTCCGCTGATTGGCTGGGCGATTCAGGCGGCGCTTGGCAGCCGGTTTATTTCCCGCCACATCGTTTCGACTGATTCTGATGCGATTGCCGAAGCTTCCCGCACGTGGGGGGCGGTGACTCCATTTCGCCGTCCTGTGGAACTGGCGACGGACACCGCGGCCGAGCGGCTTGCGTGGCGGCACGCGATCAGCACTATGGAGCAGTTGGAGGGAACTCGCTATGACGTGCTGGTGAGCGTGCCTGCCACTTGCCCGCTGCGGTTTTCCGAAGACATTGACCGTTGCATTGAGCTGCTGCTCAGTACGGATGCTGACATTGTGGTTACTGCCACAGAAGCTGCGGCGAATCCGTGGTTCAACATGGTGACTGTTGATTCAGCTGGCGCCGTGCGGATCGCTGCTCAGCCGCCGGGTGCCGTCGTGCGGCGTCAGGACGCGCCTGACGTTTTCGAGCTGACCGCGGTGGCTTATGCCGCCCGTCGGGATTCGGTGATGCAGCAGGACTCCATATTTCAGGGACGTGTGCGTGCGGTGATGATTCCGCGTGAACGAGCAGCCGACATCGATACTCCGCTGGACTGGGACATTGCTGAATTTCTGATGCAGCGACGGCTCGCTTCCGCCACCCAGCCCTCAGCGATTCTCAAAGCCGCCTGAACAGCTGATCATCGAACTGGCCGACAGGGAAGGACCGTGTGATGGATGACGTTGTGCAGGCAGTCGTGGCTGGTACCCGCCGCATTGGGCCGGGATCACCGTGTTTTGTAATTGCAGAAGTGGGAGTGAATCACAACGGTCGGCTGGATCTGGCGTTGCGTTCGATCGACGTGGCAAAGGAGGCTGGCGCTGATGCCGTGAAGTTTCAGACATTTCGTGCTGAGCGTCTCGTCACCAAAAATGCTCAGGCGGCCCGCTATCAGACTGAGAATCTCGGCGTTGTGAAGTCGCAGTTTGAGATGCTGAAGGAGCTTGAGCTGTCGGATGCAGACCATGAACGGATCGTGAATCACTGCCGCGCGTGCGGGATTCAGTTCATGTCCACGCCTTTCGATGAAGACAGTGCTGATCTGCTGCATGGGCTCGGCATGGAACTCTTCAAGGTTCCATCCGGTGAACTTACCAATCTGCCACTGCTGAGACATATCGCAGGTTTTGGTCGGCCGATGGTGATTTCGACGGGCATGAGCACTCTGGGTGATGTGGAAGCTGCGGTGAACGCTGTTGAGGCTGCGGGCAACCGTCAAATTGTGCTGCTGCATTGTGTCAGTAACTATCCGGCAGCTGCTGCAGACGTGAATCTGCGTGCCATGCTGAGTATGCGGTCAGCCTTTGGTCTGCCCGTTGGTTACTCAGACCATACCCTCGGCATCGAAGTCGGGCTGGCCTCGGTTGCGCTCGGTGCCTGTGTGCTCGAAAAACACTTCACACTCGACAGGACGCTTCCGGGCCCGGATCATCGGGCTTCCGCTGAACCTGCAGAACTCCGGCAGCTGATCGCTGGTGTGAGAACCATTGAAGCCGCGCTGGGAGCAGGTCGGAAGGCGCCGTGTGCCAGCGAACTGGACACAGCGAAAGCGGCCCGCAAGAGTTTGGTTGCTGCCACCGACATGGCCGCCGGCACTTTGCTCACTGAAGAGTTGATCGCCATTCGTCGCCCTGGCACAGGACTGCCTCCGGCGATGAAGCCCTACCTCGTCTCAAGGACGCTTCGCGTGGGTGTTGCCGCTGGTGACTTGCTGCGGCTGGAGGATGTGGTGTGAGAACCATCAGTGTCGTCACTGTTGGCCGCTCTGACTGGGGGTTGTACCTGCCAATCCTCGAAGCGATCCGCAGCGAACCCGGGCTGCGTTTGCATCTGATCGCATCGGGAGCCCAGCTTGTTGCCAGCCATGGGAGAACGGACGAGCTGATTGCCGCTGATGGGTTTGAGATTCATGATCGTGTGCAGATGCTGCTGGCGGCAGATTCACCGGCGGCGATCTCTGCGTCCATGGGACTTGGCACTATTGGATTCGCTCAGGTTTACGAGAGGGTACGGCCTGATTTGCTGCTGGTGCTGGGGGACCGTTTCGAGATGCACGCCGCGGCTCTTGCGGCAGTTCCATTTCGGATTCCCATCGCGCATGTGCATGGCGGGGAAGTGACGGCTGGTGCGATTGACGACGCCCTGCGCCATGCCATCACCAAATACTCACATCTGCATTTCGCTTCCACACTCTGCCATGCGCGGCGAATTGTGCAACTGGGCGAAGAACCATGGCGGGTGACTGTTTCGGGGGCTCCGGGGCTTGATCAGCTCCGGCGACTGCAACTGCTCAGCAAAGACGAGCTGGCGAGGCGACTGTCGATTTCATTCGATGTGCCGCCACTGCTGGTCACCCAGCATCCCGTCACATTGCAGGCCGACCAGGCTGCTCGCCAAACCGACGCGTTGCTGCAGGCGATTGGTAACTGCAGTCAGCCAATCATCATCACGCGTCCCAATGCTGACACCCGCAACAGTGAAATTCTGGAACGCCTCGAACGCTTCGCTGCGGCTCGGGCCGACGTGCGACTGGTGAGCAATCTGGGGACACTGGCCTACTTCAGCCTGATGCAGCATGCCGCGGCAATGGTTGGAAACTCGTCCAGCGGAATCATAGAGGCCGCATCGTTTGGGTTGCCCGTGGTAAATATCGGGCTGCGCCAGCACGGACGTCCCCGGTCCGGGAATGTGATCGACTGTGGAGACTCGGCGGCAGAAATCTCCGCGGCGCTGGAACGGGCTTTGTCCCCGGAATTTCTCAGCCACTGCCGCGGCGTGCAGAACATCTATGGCGACGGCCATGCGGCCGGTCGCATTGTGCAGGTGCTGAAGACTGCTGAGCTGACTGAACGGCTGCTGATCAAGTCTTTCCATGACCTCCCTGCTGACTCGTTTAACGGGGGGCAGGCATGAGCGGTCTGGTGGTGATTGGGGCTGGCGGGCATGGTCGGGTGGTTGCGGATACCCTGCAGAAACTTGGACGGGCTGCTCAGGCGGTGATACTGGACGCCGACAGGACTCTGCATGGAACCAGTCTCCTGGGGATTCCCATTCGTGGCAGTGATGAATTGCTGCCGGTGCTTCGTGCGGAGGGGTATGCTGAATTTCTGGTGGCAGTTGGGGGAGTGCGGGCCTTTGCGTTGAGGCGAAAGCTGTTTCTGGCGGCCCGGAATGCGGGCCTGCGGGGTTATGTGCTGCGGCATCCCAGCAGTGTATTTGCGGAGTCTGCGCAGATTGGCGAAGGCTGTCAGGTTCTGGCGGGTGCGATTGTGAATGCCTGTGCCTTGATTGGCGAGAACTGCATTCTGAACACTGGATCGATTGTGGAGCACGACTGTCGGTTGGGTGCAGACGTGCATGTGGCGCCGAGGGCGGTTCTTGCCGGTGGTGTTGAAGTTGGTGATCAAGTCCATATTGGAGCTGGCGCGATAATCTGCGAGAATCTGCGAATCGGTGCTCGGTCAATTGTTGGAGCGGGTGCTGTGGTGATCAGGGAAGTACCACCGGATGTGGTAGTCGCGGGCGTGCCTGCGAAAGTGATACGGAGATCGGTCCAATGACGGGCACGGACACCCGCTCGGAATCTCAGCGAATTTTCATCGAACCGTCTGCAACGGTTCAGGATGCGATGGCCTGCATAGATGCTGGTGGTCGCGGCATCGCGTTGCTTGTGAATTCTGAGGGCCGATTCATCCGCACGATCACGGATGGGGACCTGCGGCGTGCGATTCTGGCGGGTCACGCGGTGACCACGCGGCTCGACGCAGCGCTTGATATTCACTCTGTGCGTTCAGTGACGGCTCCTGCGAATACGCCGCGGGATGAGCAGCTGGAACTGATGGTGCGTTCAGGGGTGCGTCATCTGCCTCTGCTGAACCCTGACGGAACTGTCGCGGAGCTTTCCTGTGCGGAGCATGTTCAGGATGCGAAGCTGCCGTTGCAGGCTGTGATCATGGCGGGCGGGTTTGGTACGCGTCTGCGTCCACTGACGGACGACACGCCGAAGCCGATGCTTCCTGTGGGGGGCAGGCCGCTGATGGAGCGGACGATAGAAGGTTTGCAGCGGGCGGGGGTTTCGCGAATCAACGTGACCACACATTACATGCCGGAGAAGATCATCCAGCATTTTGGTGGGGGTCAGAAGTTCGGAGTGGAACTGAATTATGTGGCTGAGGATCAGCCTTTGGGAACGGCTGGGGCGTTGCGGCTGATCAGTGAAGTCGACGAGCCACTGCTGGTGATGAATGGCGACATCCTGACGAACATCGATTATCGGTCACTGCTGAAGTACCATCGCGAGCACAAGGCGAAGCTGACGGTTGCTCTGCGGCAGTATGAGATGCAGGTGCCGTACGGCGTGGTGGAAGCGCGGGACGGCGTGGTGAGTGAGCTGCGTGAAAAGCCGCGGATCACATTCCTCGTCAATGCCGGCATTTATCTGCTGGAGCCTTCGGTGCTGCAGTATATTCCGGAATCGGGTCGTTATGACATGACGGATCTGATCAACCGGCTGTTGCAGCAGGGTGAGACTGTGGTGGGCTTTCCGGTTATGGAATACTGGCTGGACATCGGCAGACTTGACGATTTCCAGAAGGCTCAGGAAGACGTGAATCGAGTCAGGTGGGCGGCATGAGCTGGTCAGGGAAGAAGGTGCTCGTCACGGGCGCGGGTGGTTTTATCGGAAGTCATCTCACGGAAGCGCTCGTAACCGCGGGGGCTCACGTGCGAGCTATGGTGCACTACAATTCAGCCGGTCGGCGGGGGTGGCTGGATCAGTCGCCGCTGAAGAACGACATGGAAATTGTGGCTGGTGACATCACCGACGGTGGTTCGGTATATGCTGCCATGCAGGGCCGAGAGGTGGTCTTTCACCTTGCCGCGCTCATCGCCATTCCCTACTCGTACGCGGCTCCGCTTTCCTATGTTCAGACCAACATCGTTGGCACATTGAATGTTCTGGAAGCCGCCAGACGACTGGGTACGAGCCGAGTGATTCAGACGTCGACGAGCGAGGTGTATGGAACGGCGCAGTTTGTACCGATCTCGGAAACGCATCCTCTGCAGGGGCAGAGTCCGTATTCGGCGAGTAAGATTGGTGCGGACAAACTGGCCGAATCCTACTTTCGCTCCTTTGAGCTGCCGGTGGTGACTGTGCGGCCGTTCAATACTTATGGTCCCCGACAATCCGCGCGGGCTGTTCTGCCGACGATCATCACGCAGTGTCTTGCCGGAAAAGCGGTGCGGCTGGGGAGCCTCACACCAACCCGGGATTTGAACTTCGTCTCCGATACGGCTGCTGGCTTTATGGCCTGTGCTGCCCACCCGGATGCGGTTGGACGCACTCTGAATATTGGATCCGGCCGCGAAATCAGCGTGGGCGATCTGGCCCAGCTGACAGCTTCGCTGATTGGGGCGGACGTGCAGATTGAATGTGAGGATCAGCGCCTGAGACCGCCTGGCAGCGAAGTTGAAAGACTGCTGGCGGATAATCGTCTCGCCGCGGAGGTTGTGGGCTGGAAACCACTGGTCACCCTTGAAGCCGGCCTCCGACAAACGATTGACTGGTTCCGTGAAAATGCCGGGAGTTACAGAGCGGATGTCTACAATGTCTGAAAGTTTCAGCAATCGCTTTCTGCCACTCAGCGAACCCTGTCTTCAGGGAAACGAATGGCAATATGTCCGGGAATGCCTTGACTCCGGCTGGATCTCCTCTGTCGGGGAATTCGTCAACCGCTTTGAACAGCGTGTGGCCGAGTATGTGGGAGTGAAGCATGCTGTTGCCACGGTCAACGGCACGTCTGCGCTGCATGCCGCACTGCTTGTCGCGGGTGTCCGCCCCGACGACGAGGTGCTTGTTTCCACCCTGACGTTTATTGCCACCGCCAACGCAGTTCGTTACGCCGGGGCTCATCCGGTGCTGATTGACTGTGAATCCCGGTGGTGGCAGATGGATCCGCAGCTGGTGGAGGACTTTCTGCGAAATCAGTGTCGGATGGTAAATGGGGAGCTGCGTAACCGAAAAACCGGCCGTCGCGTGAGCGCGATGATGCCGGTACATGTGCTGGGACATCCGGTTGATCTCGACGCCATCGAAGCTTTGGCGAGGGAATTCGGTCTGCGGCTGATTGAGGATGCCGCTGAGTCGCTCGGAGCATCCTTGAACGGTCGGCGCATCGGCAATGCTGCTGACATTGCCTGCATCAGTTTCAATGGCAACAAGACGATCACCTGTGGTGGCGGCGGCATGATCCTCACCAATTGCCGCGAGGATGCTGACAGGGCCCGCTACCTGACCACTCAGGCGAAGGACGATGCGGTTGAATATATTCACAACGAAGTGGGCTTCAATTATCGCATGACAAATGTGCTGGCGGCCATCGGACTTGCCCAGCTTGAGCAGCTCGACGGCTTCGTTGAACGTCGTCGCGGCATCGCGGAGTTCTATCGCAGCCAGTTGTCACTCCCCGGCATGACATGGCACGCGACTGCACCAGGGGCCTGCCCGACCAGCTGGCTGGCCACGGCGCTGATTGATCCTTTTCAGGCGGGGATCACACCGATCCAGCTGCGTGATCAGCTGCAGCAGGCGCGGATACAAACACGCAGGCTCTGGCAGCCGATGCACCTGAGCCCTGCGCACGCGGGGTGTCAGGCCGTGTTGAACGGTACGGCCGAACGCCTGTTTGCACAGGCGCTGAGCTTCCCATCGACGCCGAATCTGCAGCCGGAAGACCTGCAGCGAATCGTCAGCAGTGTGCTGCAGATCCTGCCGGGCAAGGCCCAGGTTCCTGGACGCCGCGCGGCTTGAGGGATTGCTTTTCGTGGATCGGAACGACGGCTGCTGTGTTTGTGGATGGTCTGCGGGGTTTGACAGCCATCCACCAGCGGCAGGTGTTATTTCACCTGCAGTGTGAGCCAGCCATCTTCGATATCGAGGCTGGAGATGGTGAGAGGAAGTGGTTCTTCGGCGTTCGGCTGCAGATTGATCACAGCACTGCTTTCGCTGGCTTTGACGCGTTTCTGCACGATGTTGCGGATCTGGTTGGCAACGGCGACCGAGGTGCGGGCGGTGCGAATGATGCGAATGGGATCGGGGGTCACCACGAGCTTGTCATTCTGCAGGGTAATGGCGAGCGGGATGAGTACTGAGTGTCGGGCGATGTCGGGCTGACCTTCGCGACGAATTGCTGCCTGAAGAATGATGGTGACGCGACCACCACCGAACTGCACCTGGAGCGGATCGCGTCCGTTGAAGACCCAGAAGGTCGGTGGTTCATCATTTGCAGATTCACCGTCAGCCGCTTCCTCGCTGGCGTTGGCATTTTCCGTGGATGTCTGCGGTTCAGCCGTGGGTGCGGGAGTGGCAGGTACTTCGGAGTCCCTGCGAAGTTTGATTTCGCGATTAAGCAGTTTGGAGAGGGCCTGCTCGAGTTCTTCGGTGAGTTGGTCAGCGGGGACGACGCGGCCGTGGAGCGAGAGAGCGTCGAGTGTGGCGTTGACGGCGGATTCGTGAATCTGGAGGACGCCTTGTTCCGCCGACAGGGGGACCTGGGGTGGAACGGAGCCTCCGACGCGGGAGGTACCGAGGCTGCGACTGCTGATGGCGGCGTGGGTGTGGCTGGAGCGGGCGTTGATGATGTCAGGAGCGGCATCTTTGGCGCGGAGTGCGGTGAGGGTGGCCTGAATATCGGAGTTGAGTTGTTCGAACTGGGCGGAGGATTCGCTGTCGAACTTGGGCTGTGCCTGGTCACGGAGCTTGCGGGCGGTGATCGCTTCTGATTTGGGTTTGCTTTCAGCGATCTTCTGTTTGGCGGCCCCGCGGACGATCATACCGAAGAGGGGAATGCCGTCGTATTTGGTGCGGAATCCGCGAGTTTGGCTGTTGGTGTCGACGGAGAAGCTGCTGCTTCCAAGCGTGACGCGGCTGCCATCGAAGGCGAAGGGTTTATCGATCCAGAAGTAATGATTGCCGCTGGTGTAGACGGTGGCGGGGTCTTTTCGAGCGGCGGTTTCGGAGCGAGTGTTCCCGGTGAGTCTGAGCTGGAAGGCGGCGGTGTTGGCGGAGGGGGTGACATCGGCCGTTATCTTGACGCTGGTGGTCTGAGTCCCGGTGACTCGGGCACCAAGGATGTAGTCGGCGACGCAGCCGCTTTCGGTGCGGTAGTCGGAGATGAGTCTTCCGAGGAGTCCTTCGGAAATGTTGATGTGGACGTTGTGATTCATGACGTGGCTGCTGACAGCGGGCCACATGACGTCGGCGGTTTTGGGAAAGCGGGTGCGGAGAAAACGCCACTGGGACCGAATGCGTTCGGAGATGTCTGCGGAGGGGCGAATTTCGTTTCGCAGGATTTCGGCGGTGAGTGTTTTCAGGGTGGCGGACTGCGCGGACCTGGTGGCTGCATCGTCGGGCCATGTGGATGTGGCAGCGTGCACTTTCTCAGCGTTGGTTTTGACCAGCTGGACGGCAGGGCTCAGCAGGAATTCGCGCTGTGCGGCTGGTTGATCGGAATGTTGTCGGACGCTTTCAAGAAACGCTTCGAGTGCGGCAGTTGGGGGAGGATTCTGGAGGAGTGGGGCCAGTGGCAGCTGCTGGAGCCACTGCTGGTCATCGGCTTTGGCAGTACTGCGGAGGGCTTCGACTGCGGCTGTGAGAGCAGCGGCGAAGTTATCCGTTTGGGGTTGTGTGTCGGTGACGGCCGAGGCTGCAAAGCTGGCTTCGAGGATTTCGAGCCACCGCAGGAGTTGGCGGCGAAAGGGGCGTGCCTGTTCTTCCGGAAGGGCGATGATCAGCGGTCGCAGTTTTTGCAGAGCAGCCAGTCGGGCGGAGTCTGGTTCGGCGATGTTCCAGACCAGATTCAGATTGGCGGCGATCTCGGGGTTGAGCGATTCCAGCAGTTCCTGGCTGGGGATGGCCGGCAGCTGCTGTTGCGCATCCTCAGCCGGAGCAGTTGCTTCGTCGGTAACGGCTCTGAGTACTTCCGGGAAGAAGCCTGCGGCCGGAATGGCGAGCAGCAGGATGCAGGCGGAAAATCGGGACGAGCTCCAGCGGCCGGTGGCCAAATGTGTACCGTACACTCTTTACTCCAGTGCTGCAGCCGCGCGAGGAAACGGACACTCGAACGGGGGCAGCGCGTTCGAGCCTGGGCGAGTACTGTGCAGGACTCATCGTCCCGCGAACTCCGCCAATCCCCTCTTTTCGGGCAGCATCACAAAGCCCGCAGATTCGGTAGTCCTTTCCTATATTCACAGGCTGGGCGTCGCCTGACAAGGATTGGTTAGATAAAAACCCGCATGGAATTTCGAAATTATTGGGAATGGCAGAGTTTTTGGGGTTTGGGGGAAAGAGTGTTGGTGGCACTGAAATCCGGGCGACTGTCTTTTCGCTGCGGGAACACTTTCCCCAGAGTCTCTGTTTTATTAAACTTCCCCGACAGTGGCAGTTTGCCCAGGTGCTGCCGAAAGCCAGGGCGACGTCAGTCACAGGATGATTTAAATTCCACCGTGCCATCGCTCCCGGTCGCGGCGGTTCTTTGGAAGGAGTCTCGGATGAAGTATCATCCGCAGCGGTTCATTCACGCTGCCAATTTGCGGCTGGATGTGCCGGTCAGTGTCATCACTTCAGAAGAGCTCTCAGAGGTTCAGCGGACGGCCTTTGAGGACGCGACTCTGCGTGCCTTTGATCAGGTGGTTGAGTGCTGCATCCGGCACAAGGTGAATTATCTGCTGGTGTCCGGGAATGCATTTGTCGAAGCGGATCGCAGTCTGCGTGCGCGTCTTGCGGTGCTCCGCGGATTTGGCCGTCTGCAGGAGCACGACATATCGGTGTTTGTGCTGCCGGGGGACTCGGATCCGCCGGAGGCATGGCGGGCAATTTCGGATCTGCCGCCGAACGTCACTGTCTGCTACAGCTCCAGCAGCGAGCCGGCGGTACTGGAGATTAACGGCCAGCAGGTGCTGGCAATTTCTGCATCGATGTGGCTGGGTCACACGGATGATTTCGGGATTCAGGTGATTTCCGCGGGCGGGGAAGAGCTTCGTCCGTTCCGGATTGGAGTGATTTCACAGGCGCGGTGTGATGAGCGTCAGCGGATGCAGGCGCTGGCCGCTTCCACGACTGACGATGCGCTCACACGATCGCAGACCAATCCCGCAACGGGTGAGCTGGTCGCTAAGCCGTCCGGAACCGAGCCACCGCGGGCGGTGGACAAGCGTGTCCCCGCGGCGGCTCAGGAGTCACCAGAGGTGACAGTGGAGCGATTTTCTGAGCGTGAGCAGGACCGTGACCGGCCCGCAGCCTTTATTCCCTCGTCTGTGTTCCTGAATTTCGCGGATGAGTTGCTGGAAGACGCGCGTCTCAACTACCTCGCACTCACCGCCCAGCTCCACCGCACCACGATCTGGCGGGAAGCCGGCGCAGTGCACAGTCCCGGTACGCCCCAGCCTCGCTCCCGTCGTGAAACGACCGGTGGCTGCTGTTCACTGGTGGTTGTTTCGGAATCCGGTGAGATCCGCATCTCGGCGCTCGACACCAGCTGCGTTGACTGGCACATTCTGGAGCTGGAAGTTGAGTCTGGAGTGGACTTGTCCACACTGCTGCAGATCATGAAGACTCGGCTGCTGGAACTGCGTCCCGGCACGGCCGACCAATACTGGTCCGTGCAGTGGATCCTGCGGGGGGATCTGCCGGATCTTGAGCATTTGCGTCGGAGTGATCTCAGCACGATGCTCGCAGTGGAACTTGACGAGCTCCAGTGGCCGGGGCGAAAGCTGCAGTTGCTGCACGAGGTTCGTTTTCTGCCGGACGCATGGCCCTGCGGCGATCCTCCGGTGCTGCTGGCTGATCAGTATCAGCAGTTGCTGGAGCGTCCCTCACTGCTCGCGGAATCCTCCCTTGCCGGCTGGATTGAGCGTGCTCCTGAGTTGTCTGCGGGCTGGAAGCAGCGGCTGCAGACACTGCTCCCATCTCTCGATCGCGAACAAATCGTGGCTCGGATTCGCGAAGATGGCGGCCGCTGGTTCGAACCCCGCTTTACGGAAGAGGATCCTGAGAATCCGGAGCCGGGGGAGACGGAGGCTGTCGAGCAATTCCCCGATGCAGCGGTGTCCGTGGATCACAACGACGGTGATGACTCGCACACCCGTCCGACTGCAGCAGCGGACTCTGCGAGCCCCGACGACACTGATGATACCGATGATACCGATGATACCGATGACACCAACGATGAAGGGCTCGCGGCAACCTGACCTGGTTTGCAGGCTTCGGCAATCGACCGCATACGATTGAGGAAACGGGAACAGTGGCATGAGGCTCACGGAAATTGACATTGATCGTTTTCGCATCTGGCGCAGTTTGCTGCTGAAGCTGGATCCGCGCGGTCTGAACGTGATTTACGGCCCCAACGAAGCCGGCAAAACCACGCTGATGCGGTTCATTCGCTCCACCCTGTACGGCTATGAGCCGCTGGAGAGTGAGCCGGCGTGGCACCGTCCGGATCCTTCGCAGCCGTGGTGTGGTGCGATTCGCTGTGAGCATGGTGGTCGTACGTGGCGAGTTTCGCGGCGTGCAGAGCTCAGCGGCCGCGGGAGTCTGCGGATTTCCGGGGGACCATCCGGACTCCCAAAGGATCAGGCCGTCCGTTTGCTGCTGGCTGACACGAGCGAGGAAGTCTACACGGACGTGTTTGCTGTTGGCGTGCGAGAACTGCAGCAGCTGGCGACTCTGGGCACCGGTCAGGTGGCCCAGTACATCTACGGTCTGTCACTGGGTCCGCAGGGACGCCGCATCCTTGATTCACTCACCGAGATCCGCGAACGTCGCTCCGCCATGTTCGGAACGGGCCCAACCGGGGGGCGGATACCCGAGTTGTTTGAGAAGTACGCCAAACTATCAACTGGAAACCGTCGTTCCGGAACCGCTCGCGAGCAGCATGCCCGACTCACCCGCCGCCGCTCAGAACTCACCACCCTCATTTCCGAACTGCAGCAGCGGGAAGCATCGGTACGTGCCGAGACGCGTGCCCTGCGTTTTGCCCTTGAATGTCACAAGCCGTGGAAGCGATCCCGCGAACTTCAGGAGGAGCTGGCCCGCCTGCCGCTGCTCTCCGTTGACCCCTCCGAATCGCTCAAACTCCTGCAGGCTGCCGAAAAAGAAGCCTCTGAATCGCTCACCCGCTGCAACAGCTTCACAGAAAAGGCCGCACAGGCTCAGAGCCAGGCTGAACGCCTGCAGTCGGATACCGCTTTCGAAAAGGAGCGTTACGCCGTTCAGAGTCTTGTGGAGCAGTCGGACTGGCTGCGACAAATTGATCAGCAGATTCGCACGGCTGAAGAGCGAACGGGCGAGCTCCGTCGGGAACTCACACACCAGCTGAGCAGGCTTGGGGAAGGCTGGACGACAGAGCGGCTGGCGGCAGTGGACACATCTCCCGCGGCCCACTCCCGGCTGCTCGAGATGGCTCGTAAAGTCCAGGATGCTGTGCAGGAGCGGGGCAAACTGCAGCGCTGGACGCGGAGCATGACCCGCCGCAGTGGTCGCGAACTTGTGGAACTTAATCAGCAGCTGGATGAACTCGGGATCCCCGTGGATCAGGCGATTGAGCAGGAGCAGGCGCGACTCCGGGAACTCGAAAACCTCGGCCGCCTGCGTCTCCAGGAAGAACAGCTCGCCCTGAAAATCCAGACTGTCCGTCGCGTGGTGGAGCGAGTGGATGTGCAGGAGCCGATTCCTGGCTGGGTGGATCGCACGATTTCGCTGATGGGCTGGGTTGGAGCCCTGCTTTCGCTCTTCGGGCTTGCCGCATTTTCGCTGGGTGCCGAACCCTCGCGGGCGCTGGGTGGCAGCCTTGCCGCAGCGGCCTTCGCGCTGGCCGGGATTCTCTGGTGGTCCGTCCAGAACGGGCTGCGTAACCATTTCGATGCGACCGTCGGTGTCCGACTTGATGATGTCGCGGACGAAGCTCGTCAGGCTGACCGGCTCCTGAGGCAGTTGCAGGACCGAATTCAGCGCATGGCGGTCGCCGATCGCCGCGGCAACCGCGAGCTGACCGGTGCTGAATGGAAGTCTTCCACCGCGGAGATGGTGGATCGCATCGGTGACTGTTCGCAGCGCATCGCGGAGCTGGAGGTTCTGCAGCGGAAGCAATTCCGCGCAGCAGCCCGCCGCATGCGTCTCCGCATGCTCCGGGACCGCTTCCGAAACGCTCAGAAAAAACTCACTGAAGTGCGTCAGGAATGGTGCCGACTGCTCAATTCCATCGGCATCCAGGAAACACTCCGTATTGATGAGGCGTTTGAATGGTGGGATCGTCTTCAGGATGTTCGTGAACTGGCCACCCAGTGGCGGAACTCGGCACCTGAAGTCGAAGGTTTGCGACGGATGTTTGAGGCCATGCGAATTCGCGTGGAGCAGCTCGGCGGTCGCCTGAATCCGGCCAAAAAACCGGACTATTCCAGACCCCTCGAAGTCCTGGCCGCCTGGCAGCTGCAGCTCAAAACTCATGACCGCGACCGCGCCGAACGCGAACGTCTGCTGGCTGAAGCCGACAAGCACACTCAGGAAGCCCTCCGAGCACGCCATCAGGCGGAAGCCGCGGATCTCCGCAAAAGCGCCGTCTTCATGCGTTCGGGTGCCAGCAGCCGCGAAGAGCTGCAGAAGCAGCAGGAAACGGCCAATCGCCGGAAGCTGCTCGAAGGACAACTCAAAACCACCCAGTCCGAGCTGCTCGAACTTTCCCTGTCCGAAACCCAGCTGGCCGTGACTGAAGACGAGCTGCGCCGATTCGATCCGCAGGCTGCCCGGGAAACGCTGCAGTTGCGAACGGCCGAGTTGCAGGACGTCGAACAGCGACTCCGCAGCAGCCATGAAGAGCTGGGGAGCCTCAAACAGCAAATCCGTCTGCTGGAATCGCAGCGCGATTCTCATGTGGAATTCTTCAACCGTTCGCGGCTGGCGAGCGATATCTGTCGCACGGTGGAAGAATGGCTGGCTCTGCAGATCGAGCACGACGCAGTGCTGCGGATTCGTCGCCAGTTTGAGCAGGAGAACATTTCGGGCACGCTTGTCGGGGCTTCTGCCTGCATGCATCGCATGACGGCCGGGCGTTACCACCGCATCTGGGCGCCGCTGGGTGAGGATTTCCTCTGTATCGATGACGAATTCGGCCAGACCTTTCGGGTTGAACAGCTCAGCGGTGGTACTCGCGAGCAGTTGTTCCTGTCGATCCGTTTCGCACTCGCCCGCGAATTTGCCCGTCGCGGCATTGAGCTGCCGCTGGTGATGGATGACCTGTTTGTGAACTTCGACCAGGAACGCACCGATGCTGCCGCGGACTGCCTGATTGAGCTGGCTCGGGAAGGTCAGCAGGTGCTCTTCTTCACCTGTCACGAACACATTGCGGAATTGTTTCGCAGAAAACAGGTTGAACCGCTCTGGCTGCCGGGCCACAAGGTTGCCTGGGACGCGATGAAACCCGAAACGGACGACATGCCGGCAACCTCCGGCCTCATCGCCAACTCGGACGAACTCCTTGACGATGAAAATGCGGAAATCCGCAAGTGATTTGAGCAGCGTACAGCCAGCGATCCAGGAGCTCGTTCAGGTATAGCGGACGGCACGGTGCTGGGGTTCGAAGTATTCCGGGAGCAGGCTGTCGACCTGGAGGAGTCCTTTGCGGGTGAGCTTCAGGCGGGAATTTTCGACATGGATGTAGCCGGCAGCCTGTTGATTCCGCAGGGCAGTGGCGAATTCCACCTGAGTCTGGACGTTGTATTTCTGATCCAGCCGCTGCAGGTCGACTTCCCCTTCCTTCATGAGCAGTACCAGTTCACGGATGAGGAGTTGGTGGGGAGTGGGGCGGAGTGCGCGATTGATGGGCAGTTCGCCGCGGCTGACGGTTTCCATGTAGTCTTCAATGCGATCCTTGTTCTGGTAGTGCACGCCCTGAAAGTGGCCGAACGAGGAGACTCCTGTGGCAATCAGATCGCAGCCGCGCCAGACATTGTCGCGGTAGACGAAACGGTCACGCACGGGATCGCGCACGAGTTCGTTTCCGCTGCTGATGTGATAGCCGGCTGCGATCAGCCGGTCCATGGCTTCGCTCACCCAGCGACGTTTGGTGGGCCAGTCGGCAACCGGGGACTGGATTCCCAGCTCCCGCATTTCCTTTGAGTACACGGTATTGAACGGCAGTTCCATTTGGTAGATGGTGATGTTGTCCGGGTTGAGCTGCAGAGTTTTGTCGATGTTGGCGTGCCAGTTCTGATCCGTTTCGCCGACCATGCCTGCGATCAGGTCGATATTGACCTGAGGAAATCCGACGCTGCGAATCCATTCCCATGCCTGAAAGACTTCCGGTGACAGGTGGGCGCGGCCGTTTTCCTCGAGGATGGCGTCATTGAAGCTTTCGACGCCGAGGGAAATTCGGGTCACGCCGATGTCGCGGAGCGTCTGCAGTTTTTCAAGGCTGAGTGTACCTGGTTCGCATTCGAAGGTGACTTCTTCGGCGTCGTCCCACGTGATGTATGCGGACATGCGATCCCGGAGCGACCGCAGTTGGCGGGAGCTGAGATAGCTGGGGGTGCCACCGCCGAAGTAGACGAATTTGAGTCGTCGGCTGCCGATGGCCGAACGCTGGCTGATGAGTTCCAGTTCCTGCATCAGTGCGCGGACGTAGTCCTCGATGGCTTTCGCATTCTGGTTTGTGTAGACGCGGAAGTAGCAGAATTTGCAGCGTTTGCGGCAGAACGGGATGTGGATGTAGAGGCCCAGCGGGGTTGCGGCTGTTGAGGCTGGATCCGCATTGAGTGCATCCAGTGCCAGCGGTACGTGTTCCGGCAGCCATTGCGAAAAAGGCGGATAGTTGGAAATAAAATAGCTGCCAACTTCGGTGGTTGTTGCGGCAGCAGTTTCCGTGGTGGTCATGTGCGAAGTCCGGACGAGCGTGTGGCGGATGGCGGGCAGCAGTGGGGCGGCAGGTGCGATTGGGGAGTAACGAAGAGTGGCGGGGAGTATCAGGAGAAGCAGAGCAGTCTGCCGTTTTGCTGGTCTTCACCAACGACGAGGCAGCCTTCGCCAATGGCGATGCCGGCCGTGATGTCCCGGCCGGCGTTGAATTTCCAGATTTCCCTGCCGGTTTTGAGTTCGAGGCCGTAAAGATTGCCGTCCCCCGAACCCACGAAGCAGCGGCCGTCGATGGCGGCGGCGGAGCATTCGATTTTGGCGCGGGTGGGGAAGGTCCATACGGGCTTACCAGTTGCCCGTTCGACGGCATGCACGTGCTTGTCGTGGCAGCCGACCACGACGAGTTCATCGGTGACCACGGCGGATGCGTGAAATGGCATCTTGCGGGGACCTTCGTATTTCCAGACGAATTCGCCCTTGCGCCAGTCGACGCAGACGATCTGACCGGTGTGCGTGCCAACGTAAAGCAGATCGCCGACCAGTGCGGGGGAGGCGATCAGGAAGGATTCGAGCGGCATGTCGCGGAATTCCTTCCCCGACTCAAGGTCAATCACTCGCAGATGTTCGTCACAGCCGGCCACGAACGTATAGCGATCGGCAATCGCCGGCGAACAATTGATGCGGTCGTTGGTCTGGAACTTCCAGACCTCTGTGCCTTCGCGAGTCAGGCAGTAGAGAAAACTGTCGTGTGAAGCCAGCAGCAGATGGTCTTTCCAGGGGGCAACGCAGCCGGCGATCTCGGCGTCGGTGGTGAACTTCCAGAGCAGCTTGCCGGAGTCGCGGGCAAGTGCATGCAGCACGCCGTCTTCGTCTCCGATGTAGACGGCGGAATCGGTGACGAGGGGAGCGGCTTTGAATCCGGGAGCAAATTTTTTCGGGTCGGGATCATCGATGGAGCGGTAGTTCCAGATTTCCTGACCGGTCCTGCGATCAAGGCAGTGCAGTCGTCCCGCGAGTGCGGGGGCAAACACATGGTCATCAACGATGGCCACGGCGGCGACCCAGCCATCTGGTGAACGGAATTCCCAGCGAAGCTCGGGATTGGCGGAGAGCGTGCCGCGGGCCAGTCCGCGCTGTTCCGGCCCTGAGCGAAACGACGCCCACGCGGCTTCGGTGTACGCACCAGCCGCGGGCAGGCGACCAGACAAACCCAGAAAACAGGCAGCAGCGGTGAATTGCTGCAAAATGGCGCGGCGGCCGGGGCGACTTGTTTTGAGGTTGTCTGGTGAGACCAGCGAGCGGCGGGACATCGGCGTGTTTCCGAGGCAGGGGACGCGGGTTGGACTTCGCGATTATAGCAGCAAACGGGGTGGGTGAGCCAGAAAGGCGGAAAGTCCGGGGAATATGTGGCGTCCGGGTTGCCGGAGGCCGGAATCGCCGGGGTGGGGGTAAATCGTCCGCAGCCAGCCGGCACAGGCTGATTTCCGGTGAACGACAGGTGGAGATTTTTCTTTCCCGCGATTTCTGCGATGCTGCGGGCAGGCCTGTCGAGATGTTCGACGGGCGTTTGGGAAATCCAGAGAGAGCAGCGGGGGTGTTCAATGATGCGCTGGGGGTTAGCCGCAGCAGTGGCGGGCATGCTGTTTGTCATGTCTTCCGCACAGGCGCAGGGTGATGAAGGCCGGAAGGCCGCTCCGGAAAAGAAAAAAACGCCGGCAAAGCAGAAGGTTGAACAGCCGGCCCCGCCAGCCACGCTGGAGTCGGTGTCCTACGGCCCGCACCCCAAACAGGTGCTCAGCTTCTGGAAAGCCGAAAGCTCGACCCCCACACCGCTGCTGTTCTACATCCACGGCGGGGGCTGGCAGGGTGGAAATCGTCACTCCGGAATGGCCAGCTGGGTACCGGCCATGCACCGACAGGGAATTTCCGTGGTTTCGATTGAGTATCGGTTCATCGCAGAGGCGATGGCGGACGGCGTTACTCCGCCCGTGAAGGCCTGTCTGTACGACGCCGCCCGGGCGCTGCAGTTTGTTCGCAGCAGGGCTGTTGAATGGAATCTCGACAGCACGCGGATCGCGGCTGCCGGTGGATCGGCCGGAGCCTGCAGCAGTCTCTGGCTGGCATTCCACGATGACCTCGCGGATCCCGCCAGCACCGATCCGATTGCTCGCGAGTCCACGCGGTTGCTGTGCGCGGCCGTTTCGGGTGCCCAGACCACGCTCGATCCGCGCCAGATGCGGGAATGGATGCCCAACAGCCACTATGGCAGCCACGCCTTCGGAATTTTCCGGATGGTTGACGGCAAGCCGCAGCGGGACTTTGAGGCGTTTCTGGCGAGGCGGGAAGAGATTCTGCCGTGGATTCAGGAGTATTCGCCGTACCATTTGGTGTCCGCCGGCGATCCTCCGGTGCATCTGGCCTATGGCAGTGCTCCGAAAAAGGGTGAGGTGAGTGCGGATCCCACGCATTCTGCCTGCTTCGGAGTGCTGCTGAAGGAGCAGCTCGACAGCGTCGGCGTTGGCTGCGAGCTGGTGTATCCAGGTGCGGAGGGCGTGGTGCATCGCACGTCGATGGACTACGTGACGGCCATGCTCAAACAGCCATAGCTGCAGAAAAACCCGCCAAAAATCCGCCTGATATTGCCTCGGATTTGCTCCTGTCGGTACGATCTTTGCCGGAACGATCGGCTGCCGCCTTCACAGTGAAGCGGCAGCCGAAGCAACTCTGCAGGGCAGTATTCATGAGCAGTGGGCCTGTTTTTCTGGGGCTGGATCTGGGCGGTACCAACGTCAAGGCTGGCGTCGTCAGCGACTCCGGCGAAGTGCTCAGTTCCGCATCCGTGCCCACGTCCGGATCCCACGGGCCGGACTATGGTGTGCAGCAGATTGCGACCGCGGGGCGACTGGCTGTTGAACAGGCCGGCCTGCGTGTGTCTCAGATTGCCGCTGTGGGACTGGCAACGCCGGGAACCATGGACATTCCCTCCGGAATGCTGCTTGACCCCACCAACCTGCCTGGTTGGCAGAATTACCCGATTCGGCAACGCGTTTCTGAAGTGCTCGGTCTGCCCACAGTGCTGCAGAACGATGCCAATGCAGCGGCCTACGGCGAGTACTGGGCGGGGCAGGCACGGCATGTTCGCAGCCTGGCCTTCTACACGCTCGGCACGGGGCTTGGTGGAGGCCTGATCGTCGACGATCACATTATCGAGGGCGAACATTCGCACGGTGCCGAACTGGGGCACGTGATTCTGGAAATGCAGAACGGCCGACTGTGCAACACCGGCCAGTACGGCACGGCCGAGGCCTACGTGAGTGCCACCGCGCTGCTCAAAAGCTTCCGGGAACACCTGAATGCCGGCACCCCCACCAGTGTGCGGCAGCGGTTGCAGTCGGGCGAGGAGCTCAGCCCGAAGCTGATTGCGGATGAAGCAGAGGCCGGCGATCAGCTCGCTCTGGAACTCATCCTCGACATGGCCCGTTATCTCGGGGTCACCATCACCACGGCCGTGCACGTCATTGATCCGGCAATGGTGCTGTTGGGTGGGGCAATGACTTTTGGCCGT
This sequence comes from Planctomycetota bacterium, assembly GCA_041161565.1. Classification (GTDB taxonomy): domain Bacteria; phylum Planctomycetota; class Planctomycetia; order Planctomycetales; family Planctomycetaceae; genus SXXK01. The sequence goes on from JBEAUF010000426.1 coordinate 39,368, forward strand.
GATGAGACTCGCGTGGGCCGCACGTTTCTGGAGCGGGTGCGTGAAGAATTTCGGCGGAGGTCCTTCCCTGTGCTCGCTGAAAAAACCGTAATCACGTGGGCTTCGCTGGGAAGCAATGCCGGATTTATCGGGGCGGCGGGGTGTGCCCGCCGAGCGCTCAACCTGCGACGGATTCCCTGAACCGGATCACTTCCAGATTCCGCCGTCCTGTTCCCGCTGAATGCATTCCATCATCCAGTAGTCAAGGCTGCGGGCTTCAGAGCTGACTGGATCAACGGGGAGTTCGGTCATCCGTACGTCGACAGAAGCACCGGCTGTTCGCAGCGACCGGACAGCGGCCACGCAGCGACCGAGTGCGTCGAGTGCACAGGTGCGGCTGAGCGACACGAGCAGGGATTTGTGGTCGAGTGCTGCGGGCATTTCGGCGGGCAGCGTATCCCGCTCGCAGAATGGGTCGAGCAGGATCGCGCCGGCGAACCATTCCGGGTGACGGGTGAACAGCTGCAGGGCCGCATCCGCCCCGTGTCCGCTCCCGGCAAGGAAAATCCGCTCACTGTGAACATGAAAGGCGCGACGCAGTCGGCAGGTGGTCAGGTGCAGGAGTTCAGAGAGCCCGACTGAGTTGCTGGCGAAGGTCGCCGGATCCCAGCGATAGCCGCCGGTTTTTTCGAGCGATGTGTTGCCGCGGAGTGCCAAGCCGATGTAATTCTGAGCACTGACGGCGTTCATCACATCTTCCAGCTGGTCTTCGTCATTGGCGTCGCTGTGAAACCACGTGACCAGTGGATAGGCGTAGCCCTCTTCGTAGCGTTCGGGCACATAGATGGAGACGGGCCAGTCGCATTCCTGGACTTCGTCAGAGTAGTTATCCGGAGTGGCCGGGGAGCGACGCCACGACTGGTAGACTTCACGCAGCTCAAGGGGCAGCAGTTCCGCGCTGATACCGGGGACTGGGGAGTCCATGGCTGAGCAGGTAAAGGACATGCTGCGCAGACGATTGTACATAGGAGAACTGCTTCCGTGGCGAGGAAATGGAATCGGTCAGGGAATGGTGCCGATCAGGGTGTTGAGGTCGCGGGTAACGACCGGGAGACAAAGCGTCTGAGCTGCTGCAGGGGGAAGAGTCGGCCGGGGCAGGCAGTCTTACGAACTGCCGAATGGCCGACAATATCATCTGGAGCGATTTGGAACCGGGAACAGAGTTGGGTGAGCAGATTTCTGAGGGAGGCCAGCTGGGCGGAGGTGGGAGGAGCGTTCTCAAAGTTGCCGATCAGACAGATTCCGATACCGCGGGCGTTGTGAAGGGCGTTGCCCGCGTGAGCACCGTGCAGCTGCTGCTTCCAGCGAAAGGTGGACTCCACCGCACCATCCTGCATGCCGCTGCCGTTGCCAATAACGAAGTGATAACCGATGCCTTTCCAGGGGTTGCCGGAGGCGTCCCTGCGGCGGGTGTGTTCAGCATGAATGGACTGCACGCTTCCGGAAACCGTTCCGGAATGGTGCAGCACAAGGAACTTCCAGGGTTCGTGGGGAACGTCGGATTGAACGAGGGATTTCGGAGTTGTTGAGCGGCTGAAAAGTCCGGCCGCCGTCCTTCCGGAAATCATCCACGGTCGCAGTTCGTCCTCGAATGCGGTCACAAGCGGGAAGATGACGAGACAAAACAGGCTGAGCAGCATGTCGGTGACGGACAGACCGCCACGCACACGCCGTTCGGAACTGTCCCGAAACTCGCACACCTCTTCCGCAGTTTTTCTGAACGCATGTCTGGACATCCCAGGAAACCTGTCCGATCGCAGGCCACTGCTTCTGTCTGAGCACAGGACACGAAGCGGAGGGCTGCGGGCGGCTGGATCGACTGTACAGGGCGTTTTCAGCTGAGTCAACGCTGTGTTTTCCCAGCCCGTCGGGGCGGCCCGACGGGTGAAATCCGGAGCCTGGAGACGGGGAGTTTGGAGCGACTTTGACGGCTCCCGGATGGGCGAAAAATCCTCTTAAACATCCCCCATTATCCCAAACCCTACAACCACATCGATTTTTGACAAAATTCAGCTTGCAGTTTGTGAAACGCTGAAGTTCAACCGCGATTCTGCCGGGTGGGACGCGGCTTCGATGGCAGGTTCCCGGGAGAGACAGTGAAATCCCCGCAGTCCCGGGGGTGAAAATTGTGGTGTATCGAGCTGGAATTCAGGCCGTCGGACAACCGTACCGAATCTCGGACAGTTGCGGATTGCTGGTACAGCAACGGCCGTGGGCACCGGACCGGGGCGTCGACGGCCGCGGCCACTTTTTTCCCAATTCCAGCAGGACCAGGGATCGGCAGCATGCCTTGTCCGCGCTTTCCGTGTAGAATGCCGCGTTTGCATGGAAACACGGAGAAAAACGGACATGGCCATCCCCAAAGTTGCCATCACCGGACGCCCCAACGTCGGCAAAAGCTCACTGCTCAACTGGCTCGCCGAACGGCTCATTTCCGTCGTCGATCCCACTGCCGGGGTGACTCGCGACCGCGTCACGTGGATCATGCACGAACGCGACCGGTACTTCGAACTCATCGACACGGGTGGGATCGGTATCGTTGACAGCGATGACCTTTCAGACGACATCGAACGGCAGATTCAGGCGGGCATCGAAGAAGCCGACCTGCTGCTGTTTGTCGTCGACGCCAAAGCCGCGATCACTCCGCTGGACCAGCAGGTCGCGCGGCGGTTACGCAAAGCCGCCAAACCGCTGCTGCTGGTCGTCAACAAATGCGATTCCTCCACGCTCGACGCCGAAGCCGCCGTCTTCCTGCAGCTGGCCAATGTCCCGTGCACAACCACCAGTGTCAAAGCCAATCGCGGCCGTGAACAACTCATCGACGCCATCGTGGAAATGCTCCCGCCTTCCGCCGAATCCGAACAGGACGAAGGCGGACGACTGCTCTCACCCGCCGACCTCCGCATCGCCGTCGTCGGCCGCCGAAATGTCGGTAAAAGCACCTTCATCAATCAGCTGGCACAAGAAGAGCGAGTGATTGTCAGTGAGATCCCGGGAACCACGCGGGACAGCATCGATATTCGCTTTGAAGTCGACGGACGCGCACTCGTGGCCATCGATACACCAGGCGTCCGCAAACGCAAAAGCCTCGAAAACGACATCGAATTCTACGGCCTCGTCCGAGCCCAGCGCAGTATCCGCCGCGCCGATCTCGTACTCATGTTCTTCGATGCCACCCAGACCATCTCACGCGTCGACAAACAACTCGTCGAAGAAATCAGCGAACATTTCAAACCCTGCATCTTCGTGGTCAACAAATGGGACCTCGCACTTGAACAGGGCATGACCGCCGAAAAGTGGGTCAAATACCTGATGACCAGCTTCGAATCCATGCGACACGTGCCCATCGCCATCGTCACGGCGAAGGACGGACGCAACATCCGAAAACTCGTCAACCTCGCTCAGTCCATCCACAAACAGGCGGGCCGTCGCATCAGCACCGCAAAACTCAACCGCGCCGTTCGCTCCGCCATCGAACGCAACGCACCCCCGATGCGAAAAAACCGCCGACCACGCATCTACTTCGCCTCCCAGATCGCCGGATCACCCCCCACCATCGTCCTCAAATGCAACGACGCCACGCTCCTCGACGAAGCCTGGAAACGCTATCTCCTCGGATTCCTCCGCGAAGCCACCCCCTTTCGCGAAGTCCCCATCCGACTCGTCCTCCGCAGCCGCAACGAAATTGACCCCGATTCCGTGGCACTCCCGGACGATGACGCAACCGAACCACCCGATATCACCGAACTCGATGATCCAGGGCTCATTGACCCCGAAGACGATCTGCTCAATGATGACAACCAGCTCCACTTCGATTCCGAATCACTGCTGGTACTGGACCAGAGCGATTTTGAAGATCCCGATGAGCCAGCGCCGAATTTCGTTGACGATGACAGCTGGCGGTGAATTCCGCCCCCCTGAGCGAACAGGCGGAAGCCCGACGCTGCGCGAGAGAGAAGAGGGTGGAAAGTAGAGATTAGAGGAGAACGCGGAAGTCAGAACGGATGAGCGGACGGGCGGAAGCCCCCGGTTGCGATTCGGCACCTTGGTGCCCCGCCCTGCCAACCCCTGAGCGGGCGGGCGGAAGCCCCCGGTTGCGATTCTGGCACCCTGGTGCCCCGCCCTGCCAACTCCTGAGCGGACGGGCGGAAGCCCCCGGTTGCGATTTCGCACCTTGGTGCGCGCCCCTGCCCGCGGCGCCAGCAGCGCGTTGCCAGGGCTCTTTACCCGCAGGCTGCCGCGAGGCGGCTCATGTGTGTTTGGCATCGCGTTTGCCGAAATCCTGAGCGGGCGGGCGGAAGCCCCCGGTTGCGATTCGGCACCCTGGTGCCCACGCCCTGCCAACCCCTGAGCGGACGGGCGGAAGCCCCCGGTTGCGATTTCGCACCTTGGTGCGCGCCCCTGCCCGCGGCGCCAGCAGCGCGTTGCCAGGGCTCTTTACCCGCAGGCTGCCGCG
>JBEAUF010000100.1:0-21574 GCA_041161565.1 Planctomycetota bacterium
TGTGAGCGTTTGCCAGCGTTTTTGCGGCGCAGCGGGGATCGAAGAAACGCTCGCGGCAGGGATGCGGCTCAGCAGGAGCTTCGCCCTCCCGACACTGCGTCTTGCCAGAAAGCCAATGCCATTGGGCGGCAGCCAGGCGGCTCATCACGAGTCCGCCCCCCTCTGCGTTTCAGCCCGCAGGGCGCCACATCTATAGCCGGCGGCGCAAGCCGCCGGGGCCCTGCTGCCCGCGCCTGAGCGGACGGGCGGCAGCCCCCGGTTACGCCTCCGCACTCTGGTGCGCACCCCTCGCCGCGGCGTCAACTACGCGTTTCCACGGCTCTTTACCCGCAGGCTGCCGCCAGGCGGCTCAGCGCGCGTCCTCACTTCTCACTTCTCGCTTCTCACTTCTCGCTTCTCACTTCTCACTTCTCGCTTCTCACTTCTCACTTCTCACTTCTCGCTTCTCACTTCTCACTTCTCACTTCTCACTTCTCACTTCTCACTTCTCACTTCCGCGCGTCGCCCCTCTTCTCCTCTCCACTTTCTGCGCTCTACTCTCTCGCGCAGCGTCCTTTACCCGGAGGCTTCCGCCCAAGGGCATTGGCTTTCTGGTGTTTCACATGCCTGGGAGGACTCGCTCTCTGTTGAAACACCTCGACCCGATCATGCAAGGCATGCGGTCGATGTCAATCGGCCGGTAAGACACTGGTGTGCTCCTCCTGCGCCGCTGGTCGCGCGGTTACGGGCCGTTACCGGGGGATTGACATCCCCTGCTCGCCTTTCGCACTTTTTGCGGCGATTGAGAGAAAGCCAATGCCATTGGGTTTCCCCCTGGTGTTTGATGTTTTCGTCATCCCATGCACCACGTATTGCCAGAGAGTCGAGGCCCCTGGGTGGGGACGGACAGCGGAATCGGGAGGAGTGCGGGCTGTCGTATGGGTGGCTCTTCAGGGCTGATTTCCCGGCACCTGCCTGCGAAACTCTTCCACGGTGATTCGGCCGTCGCTGTTGGAGTCAAACTTTTTGAATCGTTCGGCGGTCGCAGCGGGATCCGGGTTGATTGCGGTGGCTGTGAACTCCGTTTGGTCGATGTGTCCATCGCGGTTTTGGTCGCGTGCGATGAAGCGGGACGGTAGGGGTGAGCCACCGGGTGTTTTGCTGGCGTTGGCTTTTCGATTTTTGGGTTGGGTCGCTGCCGTGGGGTTTGGTTTGGGTTCGGGGAGGCTGGCGAGGATTTCGCTGAAGCGTTGGCGGGCAGCGGCGGCTTCGGGGTTATCGGCGGGATGGACTTCGATGTAGCCGGTGCCATCGCGACTTTCTCTGCAGTCAAGGAATCGTTCTCCGCGGCCGCCTTTGTCGATTTCGAGGAGCCATCGGGAGTCACGCAGGATTCGGCCGTCGTCGAGGTGACTGTAGATCCAGTCGCGGTGGCTGGAAGTTTCTCCTTTGAGCAGTGGCAGGAGGCTGCGTCCGTCGCAGGGGACGTGTGCGGGGAGTTGCACGCTGGCGACGTCGGCAAGTGTGGGCAGGATGTCGGTGAGATCAGCAAGGGCGTTGGAGACAACGCCGGTGCGGACTCCCGGTCCCCGGACAATACAGGGGACTCGTGCGCCCAGTTCCGTCAGTGTCCCTTTGCCGCTGCCGGCAGTGCCGTTGTCACCGATGAAGATCACAAGGGTATTGCTGTCCAGTTGCGAATCGCGGAGAGCATCGAGCAGGCGGCCCACGAGTACGTCGAGGTATTCGAGATTGGAGCGGAAGCCGGCGGGGAGTCGTTTTCCGGGATTCACCGGGTCGGGTGTTTCCAGATGTGGCCCGTGGGTTAGTGGTGAGGTGTAGTAGACGAAGAAGGGCTGCTGTTGAGCGGCTTTTCTGCGGGCGAAGTCAATGACGAACTGATTGAACAGGTCCGGTCCGTAGTCGCCGGGCTGTGTGGGGAGATAGCGACCATTTTCCACGATGCTGGGGTGCCAGTAGCGGCTTGTGTTACCTCCCTTTTCATGAGCCGGATGACGCACGCCCTCGGGCAGGTTGTGGTCATAGGCCCACATGCGGTATTCGTCGAAGCCGGCGTCATGAATCAGGGTTGGCAGTCGACCGCTGAGCTGCCACTTGCCGGCGAGTGCTGTGGCGTAGCCAGCCTGTTTGAGCAGATCAGCGTGTGTGAAATGGTTGCCGATATCGGCCTGGGGCGAATCTGCGGGTGGACGAAAGGCGGGGTTTGACATGCCGAGAAAGCCGTTATGGAACCCGTACTGTCCCGTCATCAGGGCCACGCGGGTGGGCGTGCACAGGGGCATGGCGTAGAAGGTTTCCAGACGCGTGCCTTCGGCTGCGAGCCGATCGATGTTTGGAGTTTTGTGTTCCGGGTGTCCGTAACACCCCAGTTCCTTCGCGCCGAGGTCATCGGCGAGGATCAGGATCACGTTGGGAGGTTTGGGGTCTGCGGCGGGAGCTGAGTTGGTGCTGAGAGCGGGAATCAGCAGCAGTGCGATGCAGAACCGGGCAAACACCTGCATACGGAAACTCCGGGAAAGCGGTATGACTGGGGAAAGTTGCCTGCGGATACTCCGCCGACGGCGAACGATAATTCAAAGGTTGGACGAAACCGAGGATCTGCGGGGGAAGTTCTGTTGTTGCTGCTGACTTTCCGTGGTGGGGCAGGGGGTATTCGGAGGTTCGGTTCTGCAGACAGGCGGCGTCTGGTTTCCCTCGCATCCACTACGGTGTTTTACCAATCTCCGGAACCTCGCAGCCAAACCGAACTCGACACACAGCACCGCCTGCCAATAATATCCGCAGTCCCGCACTTTCCCAATCTTCAACGGTTTGCAGCCAGGCGGACGTCCATGAGATTCCCGATCACCTTCGCAATCTTTCCTCGGGCTCTTTCCGTACGGAATTGCTGTTTGTTGCCGGCCCTGTGTTTGTTGATGACGGTTGTCGTTCTGCAGTTGAACTCTGTGGCGGCAGCCGTGGCCATGTTACGGGCTGCGGATGAGCCTCCGGCCTCGGCGGACGAGCCGCAGCCGGCTGACGGTGGTTTGCGGGACGAGTCTGATCAGCTGGATCCCGGGAACAAGGATGCTCTTGCCTGGTACATGGCTGGTCAGAAGGCGTTGCGTGGGGGCAAGCTGGACGAGGCGGTGGAGGCATTTAAGAAGTCGGCCGAAGCGGATCCGCAATCCGCTGTTCCGATTCGTGCCCTGGCGACGGTGTTGTTTCGTCAGGGAAGTGTCGAAGAGGCGCTGCGAACGGCCAACAAAGCAATCTCGATGGACAAGGACGATTTTCTGACTCGTCTGGAGCTGGCAGTGCTGTTGGGTTCCAGTGGCCGTCTGCCGGACGCTGCTGCACTGATCGAACAGGCTGTGAACAGCACTCGGCTGAAGCGTGAATCCGGTGATTTTGTGCGGGTTCATACGGTTCGCGGAGCAGTAATGCTGCAGATGCGGAATCAGAACGCGGCCGCCGAGAGTTTCGAGGTGTTGCTGGCTGCGCTGGAAAAGCCCGAGGATTTCGGGCTGTCAACTGAAGAGCACAGCCGCATGCTGAAGAATCGTGGCACGAGCTACGAGACAGTTGGTCGGGTGCTTCTGGAGTCCGGTCGTGTTGCTCCGGCGATTAGGGCATTTACTGCCATGGGGCGTTTGCAGAAGGATGTTCCAGGAGAGCACAACCTGCTGCTGGCGCGAGCGTTATTTCAGCAGGACAAACTGGCGGACTGCGAAACGAATCTCAACAAGTATTTTGAAACCGGCCGTCGCAGCAATGAGTCTTTGACGCTGCTGCGGGATTTGTTCGAGAACACCAGCCGCCGCGGGCAGCTCGCCGGTCGCCTTGAAGAGCTGGCGGGCAACGCTGATCAGCCGGGGCAGGTGCGTTTGTTTCTGGGCCAGCTGTTGCTGGACGAGGGCAAGCCGAATGAGGCGGCCGAAGTTTTCCAGCTGGTGCTGGATACCACCGGCGAGGCAGACGCGAACCTGGGAATGGTCCGTGTGGAAATCGCTCGGCGCGACGCAGGAGCAGTGATTGCCGCACTGAATCGTGCCGCGAGGGCCCGGATCACTCCGGCGGAATTCGCACCGCTCGTCAATGGTCTGACCACTGTGGATGACTTTGGCCGGGCGACAGTTGCGGAGTGTCTGAAGACGTTTAATGATCAGCCGGGAGATCTGGAGCCTGGGGTAACATGGTTTTGTTCTCAGGTTGCCGGTGAGCTGGAGCTGGAGAAGGAGCAGGCCGAGCTGTTGAAAGCGACGCTCGAGCTGGAGCCTGACGGCGAGCTGCTCCTCGACACGCTCGACAAGTACGGCGTGAGTCAGCTGCAGCAGGGTGAATCAAAGCTTGCCGTACGGATTTTTGAACAGCTCCTCGCCCAGCCCGGTCTGGCTCCCGGAGCCCGGGTGAATACGCTTTTCAGGCTTTCAATAGCCTATGGCATGAATGATGATCTGAAGTCTGCCCGGCGAGCCCTGAATGAAGCGCTCAGGATGGTCCCCAATGAACCACAACTGCTGGCGCGGCTGGCCCTGATTGAAGCTGAGGAGGGGCGGTTTGAGCAGGCAGAGGCAATCCTGATTCAGGCCATCGGTGCACTTCAGCAGATGGGTAATCAGGAACTGCTGATCGAGACTCGTATTCGCCTTGCCGGCATCTACTACATGATGCAGCGGTGGGACAGTGCTGTTGAGCAGTATCAGGCAGTACTGGAGATGGAAGATCTTCCCAAGGCCACTCGACGGCTGGCCCGTATGGGCCTCTCCAATGTCTGGACTCAGAGTGGCGAGATGGCTAAGGGAGAAGCGATTCTGGAGGAGGTCTACGAGGAAGATCCGAATGATCCGGGTGTGAATAATGACCTCGGATATCTTTATGCGGATCAGGGTAAGAAGCTGGAGCAGGCCGAGAAGATGATTCGGATTGCGGTGGCAGCCGAGGGTGACAATCCGTCGTATCTCGACAGTCTCGGCTGGGTGCTCTTCAAGCTCGGCCGTCTCGAAGAGGCTCTGGAGTATCAGAAAAAGGCGATTGACATTCCTGATCACGATGATTCGACGCTGTTTGAACACCTGGGTGACATTCATGAGGCACTCAAGCAGACGGACGAAGCTCGCAAACAGTGGCAGCAGGCGCTGGAGCTGGAAAAGAAGGATAAGCGGCCGGACATGAAGGTCATTGAACGGCTCGAAGGTAAGCTCAAGCCAGCCTCCAATTAGTCCGCTGCAGGAAATCCATGGCACGCAAGACGACGATCCGTCAGGATGATGAGGACGAGGGTGAAGACCGGATGCCGCCACAGAGCGGTGCCGCGCCGGTACCTCGCGAGCAGGATCGGATGGACGACGAGCTGCGTCCGTCCCGGCTGGAGGACGTTGTTGGCCAGCGGGCGGTGGTGGAGCGTCTGTCGATTCTGCTGGAGGCGACCAAAAAGCGACGTGAGCCGCTGGGTCATTTGCTGCTGGACGGGCCACCGGGGCTGGGAAAGACAACCCTCGCGACGGTGATTCCGCGGGAGCTGGGCACGGAGCTGCAGATTACAGCCGGCCCCTCACTGAGTGCTCCCAAGGATCTCCTGCCGTACCTCACCAATGCCAGTCACGGCAGCGTGCTGTTTATCGATGAGATTCATCGAATGCCGCCGGCGGTTGAGGAGTTTATTTATCCGGCGATGGAGGATTTTCGGGTTGATATTACTCTGGGAGACGGTCTCAACGCGCGCACGATTAACATGAAGCTGCAGCAGTTCACGGTGATCGGCGCGACGACTCGCAGCGGCATGCTGACTGCTCCGCTGCGAGATCGGTTTGTGAACCGGGAGCATCTGGATTTTTACACCACGGAGGAGCTGGCGACGATTGTGCGGCGGAATGCGGGGAAGCTGCGGTCTGCGATCGAGGATGAGGCGGCCCACGAGATTGCTCTGAGGGCCCGCGGCACACCTCGCAAAGCCAACAACTGGCTCCGCTGGACACGCGACTTCGCGGATGCCCGCGCTGACGGCCGGATTACTCTGGATGTGGCCCGGGCTGCGCTGCGGATGAAGGGTGTTGATTCCGCGGGTTTGGAAGAGCAGGACCGGCGGTATCTGGAGACGATTATCCGGGTGTTTGGAGGCGGACCTGCGGGTGTGCAGGCGATTGGGCACACGATGAATCTTCCGGCTGATACGCTGGAGGACGAGGTGGAGCCATATTTGTTGCGGGAAGGTTTCATCCAGCGAACTCCGCGAGGGCGGACGATCACTTCGCGGGCGCTGGCGCATCTGGAGTCTTTGGGGACTTCGCTGCGGGGCGGGCGGTCGCGAAATGTGCAGCCCGAACAGCCGGGGTTATTCCCCGAAGTCTGACGGGCGGTTTGTCAGCCGGTTCCGAGTCCGCGGTCGAAGGCTTCGAGTTCGCGGGCGTAGGCGTCAGCGACGGTTTCGAGCGTAATGCGGCTGATTTTCCACGCTGGCTGGTCTTCGGTTGCGCGATTGCAGTGAGCGGTGAGGAGTTGGTAGAGGAAGCGGAAGAGGTGTCGCGGAACGCGGAGTCGCGCGAATTTGCGGATGAGATCATCCCGTGAGATATCGTCGGCGAAAAAGTCGCGGATGGTGAGGTCGGCGCGGGCGGCGGAGCCGGGAGCGGGGTTTTCGGCGAGGCAGGCGCGGATGCGGTTGGTGGCCATGTCGAAGAGAGATTCGCCGGTCCATTCGAGCGAATTGATGAGGTTTTGTTTGTCGAGCCGTGAGCGTTCGTAGAATTCCTTTTCTTCGCGGCTGAGGAAGAAGACGACATCGCGTGGGAGCAGCATTTTGAAGCCGATGCCGGGATGTTTGAGGAATTTGTTGTCGAACATGGACCAGAGGAAGTCACGCATGCGTTCTGCGGAGCCGTTGATGAGGTGGGGTTCATCAACACGGTCGACGAGGATGATGATGCTGGACCAGCCGAGTGGTTTGAGGAATCGCTGAAGTTTGGCGAGCAGTTCGTAGCGGTCGTCGCTGCGGTCGCGGGAGGGAATTGGCTGATCGTCGATTTCCCCGGCGGGGAAGCTGTTGAGGATTTGACGGAGGGCAGCGGGGCTGTGGTCGATGATGCGGATTTGTCGAGCAGTCTGGCGGGCACGGTACCACATGGAGGCGGAACGGCGGATGTAGGGGAACCAGCCGATTGCGATGACAAGCCAGAGCCACCAGGTTTTGAGGGACGAGATGATGCTGCCGGGGTTTGAGGTGCTGTTCCGCAGTGCAAAGGCGGCGCAGCAGAGGGTGATGAGCAGTCCCAGCCAGAAACGCCAGTGTGCGAAGGGGGCGGAGTAGCCGATGTGTTTGCGAAGTGTCTGCCAGCGGCGAGCGTGTGCCTGATCTGAGGACTGGTCGTAGAAGGCGGCCAGCAGGAGCAGGTCACGTTTGCGCTGACGTGGCATGGCGCGCAGCGTTTGCTGGGCGAGTGCAGGATCGGCAGCAGCCTGATCGAGGAGTGCGGTGCAGAGTCGGCGGGTGCAGAGCGTGAGAATGGCGTCCATGTGGTCCCAGAGACGCCATTCGCGGAGGGCATTGTCGGGGTGTCGGCGACGGCCGCGGAGGCGATCGCGGAAGGCATCCAGGAAGGGGTTGAGATCATCATAACTGATGACAAACACCCTCTCGGATGGGAATTTCTGGTTATGGTCCTGGAGAGCTTTGATGAGCTGCAGGCGGATGGCGGTTTTGCCCGCACCTTTTTCCCCGAAGACAATGGAGGTGCTGGGGTTGCGGCAGTCACCGAGGACTTTGTCCCAGGCCGGGTGATGAATGGTCTCGGCGCAGTGCTGCTGGAAGATGTGGTCGGACTGGGCGTCTTCCTGGCTGAAGGGGTTGAGTCGTACGCCGTAGTGTTCGAGGAATTGCTGGAGCTTCATGGGGTGCCTGCATCCTTCAAAGAGCCGGCGCAGCGGTCTGCCTGGCTGCGCAAATCACCGGGTCTTCCCGTCTTTCCAATCATAGCAGTTTGGGCAGAGGGGACGCGCGGAGGGCCTTTTGCGAAGCTGGTTTTCTCAAAAGCAGCGGCAGGCTGCGGATAAAAATGTCCGGTTTTTTCCCCGAGGGCTTGCCGGGCGTCTGGAGTTGCGCGAGGATTTGCAGTATTGCAGCGGGCAACGGAATTCGCTGTAACGCGGCACCAAATCGGCACTACGAATGTGGGCGCCGGGAACTGAGGTTGGGAACTGAGTTCCGGACCGGTTGCGAGAATTCGGGGGTTTTGTCGTTGGCCGCGCGACCGCGGGTTCGAACGGTAAGAATCTGAAGAAGAACTGCCCTTCGGGCAAGTGTGACTGAATCGGAAAAGAAATGTGCTGCGATGGTGTTCCGAAGCCATGTGCGATGACAAGGATCTGCGCGATGATTCCCATTCGGATGTTCGCACCGATGACTTTTGCGGCCGTATGGGCTGCTGTGGCTGCTGTTGTGACAGCGGACGAGACCGCAGCAGGCAGGCCGGTGGTGCCGCAGGGATTGCGAGTGTGGGTGGAGGCTCGGGCGGGGCTGGCCGAGGGTGGTGGAGCAGCCGAGGGGCCGGTGCAGACACTGGAGAATCAGGCCGGAGGCACTGCCGCGTTTGCTCAGCCGGAACCCGCGAGGCGTCCGCGGCTGGTTCAGGTGGGTTCCGCGTGGGTGCTGCGATTTGATGGTCAGGATGATTTCCTGCGACTGGAGGGGACCGGGCTGTCGTGTGAGTCTGCGACGGTGTTTCTGGTGGCGGCGCCGCATGCGAACGGGGGCGATTTTCGAGGATTGTTTGCTGCCAACGCACCCGGGGCGCGTGATTATGAATCCGGGTTCACGATTGATCTTGGGCCAGGTCCGACGCGGGGTTTTGAGCAGCTGAATATTGAAGGGCGAGGTTTCGGTGGAGCTCGAAATCTGCGGCTGGACAGGTCACCGTTTGGTACGCTGCGGGTGATCGAGGCCGTGATTGATGGAGTTGGTGGCCGTGTGCAACTGCGGGTGGATGGACGCAGCGAGGGTGAACGACCGTATGCAGGCGGTCAACTTGCTCTGGAGCAGCTCACTCTGGGAGCGCGCTATTATACCAATGGCCCAGGTGCGCAGCAGGTGCGGGGCGAGCTGGCCGGGGATCTTGTGGAGCTGCTGGTGTATGACCGAGTGCTGAGCGCCGAGGAGGCGACAGCAGTGCGTGAAAAACTGCTGAAGAAACACGCTCAACTGGCTGAAGAACTCCCGGCAGCGCTGAAGCTGTCGGTGGTTGCCGGAGTATCTCTGGAGCCAGCCACGAATCCTCCGCCAGTGCAGATGCTGGTGCCAGGTTTTGAAGTCACCGAGCTGCCGCTGGCGATCACGAATGTGAACAACCTGCGTTACCGGGAAGATGGAGTGCTGGTGGCGCTGTGTTACAGCGGCGACGTGCATTTGCTGAAGGACACCAACGGAGATGGTCTGGAAGATCAAGCGGAACTGTTCTATCGGAATTCCGGAAACCTTCGTGGCCCGATTGGCATGGTACTGACACCGCCCGGCTACGCCCGTGGCCGGGGACTCTTCGTGGCATCGAAGGGGCGGATCACACTGCTTGCTGACACGGATGGTGATGACCGCGCGGACAGCGAAGTGGTGGTTGCCTCGGGTTGGAAGGAGATTCCGCAGAACGTTGACGCCACGGGACTCGCGATGGCATCCGATGGCAGTCTGTATTTCGGTTTGGGTACGGCAAATTTTGCGAATGCCTGGCAGGTGAATGACCAGGGTGTGGGTGGTTATGATCTGAGCAGTGATCGCGGGACTGTGCAGCGAGTCTCAGCGGATTTTTCAAAGCGGGAAACGATCTGTACGGGGATTCGTTTTCCGATTGCATTTGCATTCAATGAACATGGCGACCTGTTCTGTACGGAGCAGGAAGGTGCGACATGGCTGGCGAACGGCAATCCGCTGGACGAGCTGCTGCACATTCGGCTGGATGGAGCTGCGGGACGCGCGAATCCGCACGGAAAACAGCACTTCGGCTTTCCGCCGCGTCATCCGCGGCATAATCCGGGAGTGATTGATGAGCCGTCGACTGTGGACTTCGGACCTCAGCATCAGTCGACCTGTGGCATGGTGTTCAACGAGCCGGTGCAGGGCGGGCCGGTCTTTGGTCCGGGGTGGTGGCAGCATCAGGCTCTGATTGCCGGGGAATCACGCGGCAAGCTGTGGCGAACGCAGCTGGTAAGGACTTCCGCGGGCTACATCGCGGCCACTCAGCTGATCGCCTGTCTGCAGCTGCTGACTGTGGATCAATGCGTTTCTCCGCAGGGAGACCTGGTAATTGCCTGCCACAGCGGTCCGCCTGACTGGGGAACAGGTCCCACGGGTGTGGGGCGATTATTTCGTGTGAGGATGACTGACCGCAATGCTCCGCAGCCCGTAGCGGCATGGGCTCAGGGGCCCCAGGAACTGCGGATCGCCTTTGATCGACCGGTGGATCCGCTGTCGCTGGCAGGAATGGGGACGGGTGTGCGGGTGGAATATGGAAATCACGTGCGGGCGGGTGACAGGTTTGAGAGTTTAGTGCCACCGTATGCGGTGGTGCAGGCGCAGCAGCAGCAGCAGCGTTTCCAGCTGCCTGTTGGTGGTGCTGCGCTCACGGCAGATCGCCGCACTGTGGTATTGAATACGGCCCCTTTGCCGGCGCGAACTCACTATGCGGTGTCGTTGCCGTATCGAGCCGTGGTGGCGTCTGCTGATGCAGCAGTGGTACCAGCGAGTCCCGAGCTGCCGCCTCAGCATCCGCAGGTGGATGTGGACCTGAGTTTGTGTGGGGTGCAGGCGGAATGGTTTGCGGAGGACGGTGGAGCAACTGCAGCGGCCTGGTCTGGCTGGCTGCCGCATGTGGATCCGGCGGTGTGTCGGGAAATGCTGCGGGGTTCGGCGATGCATGAAGAGTTGTTTGGGTTGCTGGAGCGACCGGGGCGGCTGGAGCTGCGGACGCAGCTGGATCTGAAATCCATGCTGCGTCCGGCCGTGCAGCCGGGGGCGGTACTGGATTATGAATGGCCGGCAGAGCGAACAACGGTGACGGTGAAGTCACCGCAGCTGCTGGAACTGCGGGCATGGCCTGCGGGCAGCGAGGGACAGGTTATCGTGGAGCATGGTCAGCAGCTGCAGCTGACAGCACCTGCTGACCCTGCCAGCCTGATCCCTCTGAAACTGTCGCTGCGAACGGGGCCGGGCAGCGTGCAGGCGGAGATCACGTGGCATACGAATGAGGATCCGGCGGCACGTCCGTTTGCGTTGCCGCGGTTTGTGCTGCCGTGGGCTCCGAGCGGTTCTGTGGAGGAGCCGGCGGCGACTGCACGACTGGCGGAACTTGAGGGTGGCAGCTGGGGACGTGGTCGGCGAGTGTTTCAGGGGGCGGTGGCTGGCTGTTCGCGGTGTCACAGCACGGATGGCAGATCAGTCGGCATAGGGCCGGATCTGGGAAACCTGATTCATCGTGATTATGCGTCAGTGATGCGGGATATTCGTCTGCCGAGTTTTGCGATCAATCCGGATTACACGGGTCAGGTGGTGCATCTGCGTGACGGTCGAGTGCTCACGGGGGTGCTGCAGACGCGGGGTGGGACCTTGAGTCTTGGCGATGCGGCGGGCCGCTGGACGGTGCTGGAGCGGAGCGAGATTGAGCAGATTCAGCCATCGCCGATTTCTGTGATGCCCCAGGGGTTGCTGGACAAGTTATCAGCGGACGAGGTGCGGGACCTGTTGACATATCTGCTGACACCAGCTCCGCAGATGCCGCTGGAATCCCCACTGACAGCGCCACCGCTGCGAACGTCAGTGGAAGTGGCGCGGGCGCTGGAGGGGAGTGTGCCGCCGTCGGCGAATCCGCGGCCGCTGCATCTGGTGCTGGTGGATGGAGTGAAGGATCACGGTCCGGGCGAGCATGATTATCCGGCGTGGCGATCTCGCTGGGAAGAGTTGCTGGCGGGAGCGGAGGGTGTGCGGACGACGTCGGTGCGTGAGTTTCCGGATGAGCGGTTGCTGGGGGAGGCGGACGTGTTGATTTTCTTTCAGAAGGGGAGTTTTGCGGCGCCGCGTCCGGAGTTGCTGGATGGGTTTCTGAAACGTGGTGGCGGAGCGGTCTATATTCACTGGGCGGTTAATGGGGATGATCAGGTGCAGTCATTTTCGGAGCGGATTGGATTGGCTTCGTGGGGTGGTCGCATTGCCTTTCGCCATGGGCCGCTGACTTTGGATTTCCACAACACGGATCATCCGATTGTGCGGAATTTTGACCGGTTGCAGATGTATGACGAGAGTTACTGGAGGTTGACAGGTGATCCGGGCCGGATCACATTGCTGGCGACGAGTACGGAGGAGGGAGCGGCGACACCGCAGATGTGGGTGCGGGATCATCAGCCGGGCCGAGTGTTTGTGAGCATTCCCGGGCACTACAGCTGGACGTTTGATGATCCGTTGTTCCGGATCCTGTTGCTGCGGGGGATTTGCTGGACAGCGGGCGAGCCGGTGGATCGGCTGAATGAGTTGGTGACACCGGGTGCGAGGATGAGTCGGTGAGGAGGAGGGGGGGGTCAGCCGAGTCGGCCGAATTGCTGATCGAGTGAATGTCGGCTGATGGTGAGCGAGGTGGGTCTGCCGTGTGGGCAGTGGTGTGAGTCGTTGACGATGTGTCGTTGTCGGAGGAGATCGCGCATTTCTTCGATGGTGAGTCGTTGTCCGGCTTTGATTGCGGCGCGGCAGGACATGGTGTGGAGCATGGAGTCGAGGAGATCGCGGCGAGCCATTTTGCCATCGGCCTGGACGAGTTTTTCGGCGAAGTCGCGGATGATGCGGACGAGTCCGCCGCGGGGGATGAGAACGGGGCAGGAGTTGACCAGCAGGGTGGTGCCTCCGAAGTCCTGGATGTCGAAGCCCATTTCGGAAAAGAGGTCGGTGGCTTCGAGCACCGCGGCGGCTTCGACGGGGGTGCATTCGATGGTTTCTGGAATGAGCAGTCGCTGGGATTCGACCTGTCCGGCGAGGATTCGCTGGCGGAGTGATTCGTACATGATGCGTTCGTGGAGGGCGTGCTGGTCGATGATTTCGATGCCTGCATCGCTGGCGACGACGATGTAGCAGTCATGGATCTGGAAGGCGCGGAATTCGTCGGTGAGGATTTGAGATTCGGCGACGAGGATGGGCGCGGCGGAGGCGGGCTGTTGGTGTTGTGTGGTGGTGGTCGTTGGTGGGTGATCAACGGCGAGGGCTTTGATGACGCCGGGATGGTGGAAGACGGCGCTGTCGTTGAATGAGGAGCGAGCAGGTTCGCCGGGGTTTGGTGAGTTTCGTGGAAACTGGGGCTGTGCGGGTGGGGAATTGAAGTTGAGTGACTGGTGTGAGCGATTGGGGGTTTGCGGGCGATCGAATCGGAGTTCGGCAGTGGCGGCGGCAGGGGTGTCTGACGGGGCAGCGACGTTGGTTGGGTTGGGGGTTGGGAGTTCGATGCCGGACTGGAAGGCGAGCAGCTGGAATTTGTCGCGGAGGGTTTTGAGGAGCTGGCGGTAGAGGGTTTGGCCGTCCTGAAAGCGAACTTCGCTTTTGTTGGGATGTACGTTGACGTCGACGAGTGCGGGTGGGAGTTCGAGGAAGAGGAAGCAGACAGGGTGTCGGCCGACCATGAGCAGTCCGCGGTAGGCTTCAGAGAGTGCGTGCTGGAGGCTGCGGTCCTGGATCCAGCGGCCATTGAGGAAGAGGAACTGGTGGCTGCGGGTAGCGCGGCTGAGTGCTGGTTCGCCGACGTAGCCCCAGAGTCGGATGGTGGTGCCGTCGGGGAGTGGTGATTCGGAGGAGACGGGGATGAGATGATCGGCGACTTCGGCGCCGAAGAAGCGGCGGATGCGATCGAGCGGATCAGAGGCGGCGGGGAGTTCGTAGACGAGTTTATCGTTGTGTCGGAGGACCATGTGGAGTCGCGGGTTAGCGAGCGCGACGCGGGAGAATTGTTCAATGATGTGGCTGAATTCGGTGGAAGCTTTCTTGAGGAAGCGGCGGCGGGCAGGGGTGTTGAAGAACAGGTTGTGGACTTCCATCACGGTGCCTGGGGGGCAGCCGCATTCGCGGTCGGTGATGATGCGTCCGCCGTGGCTTTCGAGTTCTCGTCCGACGGGGACGTCCTCGGGGCGGGTGCGGATGCGGAACTGGGCGACGGAGGCGATGGAAGCGAGTGCTTCGCCGCGGAATCCGAGGGTGCTGACGTGGTCGAGGTCTGCGTCGGAGCGAATTTTGCTGGTCGCGTGGCTGGAGACTGCGAGCAGCATGTCGTCGGGGTGGATGCCTTCGCCGTTATCCGCGACGCGAATGAGTTCGAGGCCACCGGCCTGGATGTCGACATCGATGCGGGTGGAGAGGGCGTCGACGCTGTTTTCCAGCAGCTCTTTGATCACGCTGCCGGGGCGCTCAATGACCTCCCCGGCGGCAATGCGATTGACCACGTGAGTATCGAGTTGCTGGATGCGTGCCATATTGGGGATCCTCTGGTGGCATGTACGGTAATGATTCCTGTAGGGATTGTAACAGATTTCACTTTCGCGCACGGCGGTTGATCAGAACATTGCCATAAATCCCCCCTTTTTCACCGTTGCGGTAATTTGTTCCGATTGTGCAGATTTTTCGGATTGTATTGAAGGCGGTGACTGGTGAATGCCGATGTGGTCGAGTGATGCCGGTGTTTTGGCCGGTGATGTTTATTTAGCAGGGATCAGCCATGGAAGCACAGGCAGCCGAGCAGGCAGTTGGTCAGAATTTCCTGAAGCGGCGGCTTGGCCGTGGCCTGAGTGCTTTGCTGGGGAGCGGTGAGGGGGACCCGTCTGAGCAGCCGTCGATTTTGCCGATGCATGCGTCTTCCGGTCCGCCGGCACCGGGATCTGATGAGATATCGCTGGAGCTGATTGAGCGGAATCCGCAGCAGCCGCGTCGGGAATTCGATCAGGTGGCGATTGACGAGTTATCGGAGAGTATTCGACGTCACGGGGTTCTGCAGCCGCTGGTTGTGCGACCGCGTCCGGAAGGTGGTTACCAGCTGGTGGCCGGTGAGCGTCGGTGGCGAGCGGCCCAGCAGGCAGGATTGGAGACTGTTCCCTGCCGCGTGATTGATTTTTCGGACCGCCAGGCGATGGAGGCGGCGCTGGAAGAGAATCTGAAGCGTGAAGATCTGAATGTGCTGGAGAAAGCCTGTGCTTTCCGGGATTACCTGGAGCGATTTGGCGGGACGATAGAAGAGTTGGCGCGGCAGCTGAGCATGAGCCGGGCGAACCTGAGCAACATGCTGCGGTTGCTGGAGCTGGCGGAGCCTGTGCAGGTATTGTTGCGGAGCGATCGAATTTCTGCCGGCCATGCTCGCGCGCTGCTGCCGCTTTCAGCGGCGCAGCAGGAGCAGTTGGCTGTGCAGGTTGAGTCTGAGCAGTTGTCGGTGCGTCGGACGGAGGAGTTGGTGCGGGAGTGGTTGAAGGAGTCCACGGGGGCTGTCGGAGCGGAGTCGGAGGCGGTTGGGATTTCCGGAGAATCCGCCGAGCCGGTACCGGAGCCGACGAATCACGTGCTGTCACTGCAGAATGCCCTGCGGGATCTGCTGGGTGCGAAGATCGACATCCGGCAGCGTCGCAACAACGCGGGACAGATCGTGATTCACTTCACGGACAACGACGACTTTGAGCGGATTCTGGGTCGGTTGCGGAAGGCTGGCTGAATTCCGGGGAGTGGTTTTTCAGGTGACTGAGACTTCCTTGCCGGCGGCGTCTTCTGCGCGGAAGGTCATGTGTTCGAAGAGCACATCTGATTTGGTGACGATGACGATTTCGACGGCATTTTCGTCTTCGATGCGGATGAGTTCCTTGCGTTTGCGGTTATTGAGGTAGTTACCGACGCGGTCATGGACTTCGATGACGATGCGTTTGACAGGTTCGCAGGAAGCTGCAGCCATTACGAGTCGCATGACTTCGATGGAGAGGCTTTCAGCGGTTTTTACCTGACCGACGCCGTTGCAGGACGGGCAGTTTTCGTAGACGCTGCGTCGGAGTGACGGGCGAATGCGCTGGCGAGTCATCTCGATGAGTCCGAAGGGGCTGATGCGGAGGACTCGGGTGCGAGCGCGATCGCGGGCGACTGCATCGCGCAGTGCGCGTTCGACGCCGCGGCGATGTTTTTCTTCGCGCATATCGATGAAGTCATTGACGATGACGCCACCGAGGTCCCGGAGTCGGATTTGGCGGGCGATGGCATCGGCAGCGCGAAGGTTCATCTGGTAGGCGCTTTTTTCGGCGTCGG
This sequence comes from Planctomycetota bacterium, assembly GCA_041161565.1. Classification (GTDB taxonomy): domain Bacteria; phylum Planctomycetota; class Planctomycetia; order Planctomycetales; family Planctomycetaceae; genus SXXK01. The sequence continues at coordinate 16,262 of JBEAUF010000100.1, forward strand.
TATCGGCGCGGAAGCTGCCGCTGTTGACGTCGATGGCGACGAGCGCTTCGGTTTGGTCGATGACGAGTGACCCGCCGCCTGGGAGGGGCACGTAGCGGTCATGGATGCGGGCGATTTCGTCTTCGATGCCGTACTTGTTGAAAATCGGCTCGGAGCCTTCGTAGCGCTGCACGCGGTTGATGTGCGTGGGCATGACGATTTTCATGAATTCGCGTGCTCGTTCCCAGGCGCTGTCTTCGTCGATGAGCACGGAGTCGATTTCGGTGGTGTAGATATCCCGCATGGTGCGGATGATCATGTCGCTTTCTTCATAGATGCCTGCGGGTGCGGGGGTTTTGCGGAGTTTTTGGACGATGGTTTCCCAGAGTCGGAGGAGGTAGCTGAGGTCGCGTCGGAGGTCGCTTTCCTCGCGATCGATTCCGGCGGTGCGGATGATGAAGCCGAGTCCTTCGGGGGGCTGGAGGGCTTTCATGGTTTGTCGAAGACGTTTCCGGGTTTTTTCGTCTTCGATTTTTCGGCTGACGCCGACGCGCTGGAGTCCCGGCATGAGAACGAGGTAGCGACCGGGGATGGAGATGTAGGTGGAGAGGGTCGGGCCTTTGTTTCCGATGCCTTCCTTGATGACCTGGACGAGCACTTCGCTGCCGCGCTGGAAGATTTTCTGGATTGGGGGTTTGTTGCGGGCGTTGCGTTCGTTGAGGTGTTTGGGGGGGCGTCCGCCATGGTCATCATCGTCGTCGTCATCTTCGTGATCGCGATCTTTGACGAGATGCCGGTAGTACTGGTATTCGACATCGCTGACATGCAGGAAGCCGTTGCGCCCGACGCCGAAGTCGACAAAGGCAGCCTGAATGCTGGGTTCGATATTTACGATGCGTCCCTTGTAGATGTTGCCGACGTAGTTTTCTGCGCTGCTGCGTTCGACGTAGAGCTCTTCAAGGACTCCGTCTTCGACAATGGCAATCCGGCTTTCTTCCGGCTGCAGGACGTTGATGAGCATTTCCTTTTTCATGATGAGCCTGACATTCTGACTTTGAGGACTTGTTGTGGTTGTTCGGGTCCAGCCGGCGAACGTCGCGGGCTGTTGTACGTGTTTGGGCCGCGGGTTAGAAGCCGCTGCCCTCATCGAGATCAGGGCAGAGTCTTACGAGCTCTCCCTGGAGATAGTGTTCGACATCGCGCGCCAGATCGAGTGAGCAGGCGTGCTGGGCAATGCGAATGGCATCAGCCATTGTGAGGCTGCGGACGACTTCCTTAAGCCGCGGAATGGACTGGGGAGTGGCACTGAGGCTTTTAATGCCCATGCCGATCAGGAGCGGGATAAAGCGGGGCTCGGAACTCATCTGGCCGCAGACAGTGACTGGTTTGCCGTGTGGTTTAGCCGCCTGCACAACCATCTGAATAAGCCGAAGAATTGAGGGGTCTCCGGAACGGTACAGATTGGCAACGGTTGGGTCAGAGCGGTCGCAGGCGAGAGTGTATTGAATGAGATCGTTGGTACCAATTGAGAAAAAGTCGACCTCACCGGCGAATTCGCTGGCGAGGATCACTGCGGAGGGAACTTCGACCATCATGCCGACAGGGATGTTTCGCTGGAAGGGAAGGCCTTCTTCCTCGAGGTCTTCCATGACATCCATGAGGATCATTTTGGCCTGGCGGAATTCGAGCAGGGTGGAGACGAGGGGGAACATGATGCGGACATTTCCGCGAACTGCAGCGCGGAGGATGGCTCTGAGCTGCCGCTTGAACATGGGAGTGCTGCGGAGGCTGAGGCGAATGCTGCGGAGCCCGAGCATTGGATTGGGGGATTCGGCAAAGTGGTGTTCGAGCAGTTGTGGGACTTTGTCGGCACCGAGGTCGAGCGTGCGGATGACGACAGGCAGGTCACCACAGGCATCGAGCACTCTGCAGTAGGCTTCGTAGTGATCGGCCTCGGATGGCTCGCGGTTGCCGCTGAGGAACAGGAATTCCGTGCGGTAAAGTCCGACGCCATCGGCACCGCGGCTGATGCAGTGCCCGACTTCCTCGGGGAATTCAATATTGCCACCGATGGTCACCCGGTGCCCGTCAATGGTTTCGGCGGGGAGCCGTTCGATCTGTCTGAGCCGCTCACGGACCCGCAGGCTGCGAGCCTGGGAATCGCGGACGCGGGCGAGCGAATCAGCGTCGGGGTCGATGAGGATCTGGCCGTGGTCCCCGTCGAGGATCGCGTTTTCACCGCCGGAGACTGCTGTGAGGCAGCGTCCGAGACCGACGATGGCAGGGATTTCGAGGGCACCGGCGAGAATTGCAGTGTGGCTGGTCTTGCCGCCGACCTCCGTTGCAAAACCAAGAACAAAACGGGTGTCCAGCGCTGCGGTTTCGCCGGGAGTGAGTTCGTGAGCCAGGAGGATTACGGGTTCGGTGAGATTCCGCAGCTCTTCACGGCTTTCACCAAGCAGTTGACGGAGCAGGCGTTTTTCGAGGTCGAAGATGTCCAGTGCTCGTTCGGAGAGATAACGATCACCAAGTTTTTCCAACTGCTCAGCGTAGCCGCGAAGCACCCGGCTGACCGCGGATTCAGGAGACCGGCAGTGATCACGGATCAGGCTTTCCACCTCGCGGATCAGCCTTGGATCCTGTGCCATCTGGAGGTGGGCGGAAAAGATGGCACCGTATTGCTGGCCAAGCTGGGAGGTGACGAGCTGTTCGTTGGCCTGAATATCACGGCAGACATGTTCAAGTGCTGCGTGGAAGCGGTGCAGTTCCGCGTCAATCGCGTCCCGGGCAACGTATCGTCCGGGGATGCGAAAGTTCTCGGAACCCAGCACCAGCACCGGGCCCGTGACTATTCCGGGGGAAACAGCAATTCCAGTGAAAACCTTCATTCCCGTGATTCTAGCGGGAAATTCAGTTTACGGAAATGAATGGAGGGGATACTGGGGTTGGTTGTATGCCGGGAAAGGTCAGATTCGCAGGGAAAAGGGGTTTTGGGGATCGGGAGGTGGTCGGGTGGTCTGGGGGCCCTGAATCGCCGGCCCGGTTTGGAAAACAGGCGGAATCCGGTTGACATGCGGGCCTACCCGCATGAGTTGCCGGGGCAGGGACCGTTACAGCCGCTGCAATAACTTGAATCAGACCGTTCGAAAATGGTGATTTTTCGGGTGGAATCGGTAGTCTTTTCGCAATCGGAATTTTTGATGAAGCGATTTTGAGGGACCGCCCGATAAAGAGGGCAACGCCGAGGTCGCCGGGGGAAACCGGCTGGGTTTGTTCGGTCGGACTGTGACATTCGGCAGCAATAGCAGTGCAGGGGATTCAAGGATGCGTCCCAGACTTCGTCTCTTCGTCGGCTCAGATGACACCGACACCGTCGCGTTCCCTGAGCCCGAAGTTTCCATGAAGCTCGGTGAGTTCACGAAAATTCTGGCCGATGCAATCATCTGGGATCGGACCTGGGTGAGCGATTTCGCGGATGAAGACATTCGCGTCTCCGCCGACCTCCACGAAATCCTGACGATGTACTCGCAGATGCGTCCCAGCGCCTGATCGGTGATCAGGGAGCGGGAGCGGGTGGGTTCGTTGGAGCGGTGGCAGCCGGAGGCAGCCCCGCGGCCTGGCGGAGCTTCTGCAGTTCGTCCGCTTCCTTGACGCGTTTGTCCGCGGCGAAGAACTTGTCGACTGATTCCCTCATTTTCGTAATGAGTGATTCAATGCGGCGTTTGGCTGTGGCATTGCGAACGGCGTCAGCCTTCTGCAATGCGGGGCTGCGGATGGCGTCGAGCCGATCGCTGAACTGTTGCCGCGCGGGTAGCGCATCAATGCTGGTTACGGCATTTTCAAAGGCCTGCTTGTCGCCGGCGGCAGAGGCCTTCTTCGCAATGCTCATGTACACCGCCTTCTCTGCCACCATGTCGACCAACTCGTCACGGAGCAGATACAGGTCGCCTTCGACGCCAAGGCGAATGGAGTCATCCGGGAGCTTAACGGTTTCCTGAGGCATGACCCCCGGCGCGTAGGGGACTCGCGCCAGCAGCGTGGAGCCACTATAGGCGTACAGCCAGCAAGTGGGATTGGCGGGGTCAACTGAAAGCTCAAGCTCGCCACTGCGGTCTGTGAGATGTCGAACGCGCAGTTCCGGCGGTGAGTCACGTTTAGGGACCTGGTCGACGCGGATGCAGACGAGCGGTCGATCGGGGCGATCGCGGAGCACAAGCCTTACGCGGCTGGTAGGGGCCATGGGACGCTGACGCACTGCAATCTGCTGCAGGTTGCGCCCGCCCTTGCCACCGAAGGGCACCGGGCCGTGTGAGAGCAGCAGTCCGCGGACTCGAGCGGTATCGGTGTAGTTTGTGGAAGGCTCAGCCGCGTCCGGAACAGTAACCGGGGAGTCATCCTGTGAGAAACCTGCGGTGCCGAGTACTCGGTTGAAGTCGGTCACCTGAATGTAGCACAGGTCGAGTCGCTGCAGGAGTTTGACCTTGCCGGGGTTTTTGCGGTCCATCTGGCGGAGGAAGGTACGGAGGACATCTCCTTTGGCGATCTGGGCAGCGGAGGGATCCGGTGGCAGCAGGTTGCCTGCCTGGAGGACAAATTCGAGCTCCGCTTTGTCGATGGTGGGGCTGGAGTAAAGCAGGATGGGGCGGAAGCAGTCACGTCCGAGTTCGCAGGCGGCATGAGCAACACTCTGCGAAGTGAACACGCTGCGGGTGAGGCTGGGGGAGAGTTCCTGAATGCGTGTGTCGTACTCGCGGCAGCTCACGGTGAATCCGGCCTGCCCGCACTCGACGGAGATCAGCAGGAGTTTTTCAGCGGCTGCTTCCGGCCATGCCTCGCGGAGATCATTTTCTGTGAGCCGTTCAAGTTGCAGACGGGTGCCCGGACGGAACCACGCTGACTCATGAACCGTCGCGTCCCACATGCCGCCATACATTCTTCCAAAGCCGGCTCGGATCTGGCTGACGAGCTGCAGGCGGTGGTGTGGTGCTGGGATGACAGCGCCGCTGAAGGCCACTTCCACGGTTACGCGGTAGGGGCGATCCTGGAGTGGGATGACAGGGTCGGGGGCGGGTGCTGCGGTGCCGGTTGTCTGAGACGCGGCGGGCGGCTGGGAGACTGGGGGGCTGGTTTTATCCGCGGCGGTCGGTGCGGGTGTTGCTGCCGGTGTGGCGGGTGGGCCCGGTACGGGTGCTGTGGTCGCTGGGGCAGCCGGGGGCGCGGGGGCATTCTGAGCCGCTGCGGAGGGCAGGGCGGCGAGGAAGGCCAGCAGGATCAGCTGAAAAGTCCGGGGAGGTTTCATGGGCGAATGATCCAGCGTTCCACGTTGTGGTAGGT
>JBEAUF010000391.1:0-12027 GCA_041161565.1 Planctomycetota bacterium
GTGGCCGGCGTGGGGGCGGTCGCGGGGGTGGTCGTGCGCGGCGTGGCGAGGACGCGCGTGCGGACATTACTGTGGCCTTTGAGGTGGCAGCGGAGGGTGGCGAGCATGGGCTGACGCTGCAGAGCGGCAGCGGCACGGAGCACATCACCGTGAAGATCCCGGCTGGAATTGAGGACGGCAAGACGATTCGGCTGGCGGGTCAGGGCAATCCCGGGGCTGGTGGTGGTCCGGCGGGTGATTTGTTGGTGACGGTGCATGTGGCCCCGCATCCGTGGTTTCGTCGCGAGGGTTTGAATCTGGTGGTGGATGTGCCGGTGACCTGTGTGGAGGCAGCGCTTGGCGGGAAGATCGACGTGCCAACATTAAGTGAGGGCGAGTTTTTGTTGAGCATACCTGCGGGTACGAGCAGTGGTCGCAGGCTGCGGCTGAAGGGCAAGGGTGTGCGGAACCCGAAGACCGGCGAGCGTGGTGATTTATTTGCGGTAGTGAAGATCGTTGTCCCGCAGGAGCTCAGTGAGGAGTCGAGGGCAATGTTTCGGCGATTGGCCGAGCTGCACCCCGAGAATCCTCGCACGGGAATCTGGACTCAGGGAGTTCGCTGAGTTGTGCCGGCCGTTCACGGCCCTGCACCGCAGTCTCTGAGAAACAGGTCGCGGAATTCCGGGTCGGGCAGCAGGAATGGGTGTTTGTACTGTTCGGGGCTGCCGCCGGATCTTTGCAGTCTGGAATTCTGCAGTGTGTGCCAGGCGGTATCCGGCTGCAGTTGCGGGCGGATGGGTGCGAGTCTGCCGGAGCTGCGTTTATCCCGATATTCCTCGTTACCTTCGGTTAGAAATTGATCGACGGCAGAGGCGAATGCGTGGATTTGTTCGTGGCTGGTGTGGTCCTGGAGCTGCAGGTGCAGCACGTAGCCTGGTGGCTGTCCCCAGGCTGGTGTGAGGGTAAACAGTCGGGGTGTCAGGGTGGCTTCGGCGGCTTGTCGGACAGCCTGAACGACCTGAGATTCCGAGATTTTTTCTCCTGTGATGCTGGAGATATGCGCACCCTTATGCAGGAACTCAAGCAGCGGAGTGGCGCCATGAAAACCGGTGCAGCGGACGACGTCGCGGATATGGTAGCGGCAGAGTCCGGAGCTGGTTGTGAGCAGGATGTAGTAATCGTGTCCTGCCTGTAGTTCGTGGGCTTCCAGCACAACAGGCTGGGTGGAGTCTGCTTCGCTGACGGGCAGGAATTCAAAGAAGTGGGTTTGGATTTCAAGCACGCCGGTGGAGCGTCCGGGTTCGAGTGGGAGTGTCATGCGGCCTTCGCTGGCGTGCAGACCGTGGTCCCAGACGGGGATGTCATCACAGGTCGCGCGGAGACCTTTGAGCCATGCAGCAGCACTGCCGCCGGTCCAGACTCCGAGCACCTGCAGCCAGGGCCAGATTTGGCGGGGGGGCAGCTTGCCGAACCGTCGGAGGATTTCAGCGAGCTGTGCGGCGCGGGCTGGTTGTGGTCCCAGTTTGCGGCGGAGGCTGTCGGCGGTCGGGCAATCCGCGGGGATGTGATTGCGGAGTCCGTCGTGGAGGTCGCGGATGAGGGCTTCCGGCTGGTCATTGATTTCCTGGAACAGCTGCATGAGTGTGGCGGGATTCGCCGTCATGAACACACCGGCGTAGGGATCAGCGAGTGCCAGCATGAGGGTGAAGCGGCGTTTGAGCTGTTGCTGGTTAACTTCGGCGACATCGGCTGAGACGGTGTAGAGCGACCTTACGACGGCATTCTGCATGGAGGCCACAAGGCCGCTGATATTGCCGCAGGGAGTGCCTCCGGGGGTAAATGAGCGACGATGGCTGCTGGAGATCTGCACGATGTTCAGATCGGGCAGTTTTGGAAAGTGCTGATAGACGCCGACACCCCACTGCTGCCAGCCTCTGCGGTAGTCCTGCAGAAAGCGGCTGGTCACGGGAATTTTCTTACTGGCATCTGTGGTACCGCTGGTGAGGGCGAACATCAGCAGGCGGTTGCGGGGGCCCAGCAGCGCGGAATGTTCACCTGCGGCAGCGCGGTCAATCCACGGGCGAAACAGTTCGTAATCGGCGATGGGAATGCGGGAGCGGAAATCGGCGAGCGACATGCCCGGGTGCAGACGGTAGTGGCGGGCGAAGGCGGTGTCGGCATTCAGCCGGAGCAGGTCCTGGAGGACGGCATGCTGGGTATCACGGCAGGCGGAGTAGGCCGACTGGAGGAACAGTCCTCGAGCGCCTGCCAGTCGTTTGCGCAGCCGCCTGCCGAGCAGGCTGCGGAGTTTGTAGGCAACGGGAATTGGCGGGGGTTGCATGGCTGAATCAGTATCCGTCCGGACTACCGTGTTTGCGGGGATCGGAACCACCAAGCAGTGCAGTGGGGGTTGTGGTTGAGGCAGCAGTGGCCTGAGTGGCAGCGAGGCCGCCGCTGAGTCGCAGCTGATGTCCTGTTTTCGCCAGGTCGGCAGCGGCGTTTTCAAACAATGACTTTTCAAGCAGAAGTTCGTTGGGCGACCACTGATGGTGAAAACGCGGAGCCGAGACCGCGTCTGCGGGTGGCAGATTGAAGACCATTTGGTTGAGCAGATTCTGCAGGGTGGCAGTGATGATCCTTGGCCCGCCGGAGGCACCGGCGGAGATGACCGCGCGTCCGTCTTCCAGCACGATGGTGGGTGTCATGCTGCTGAGTGGGCGTTTACCGGGCTGCACGCCATTGCTGGCGCTCTGCAGCAGTCCAAAGGCATTCGGTTTTCCCGGCTGTGCAGAGAAGTCGTCCATTTCGTTGTTCAGCAGAATGCCGTACTGTGGAACGACCACAAAGCTGCCGAAGGCGAGATTGATGGTTTCGGTGCAGGCCACGGCATTTCCGGCGGCATCCATCACTGAGAAGTGGCTTGTGCCGCCATCATCATTCAGAAAGAAGCGGCCGTAGCGGGCAGGTTCGAGCACGCCTTCGGGGTTGATTTGAGCGGCGATGTGAGCTGCGTAGCGGCTGCTGAGCAGACGCGTGACGGGAACTTTGACGAAGTCGGTATCACCGAGGAATTCAGCGCGATCGGCGAAGGCGTGTTTGAGGATTTCAGAGACGACGTGGATGTAGCGAGGGGAGTTGTGTCGGAGGGTTTCGAGGTTTGTGCCGGAAAGTTTTTCCCAGTGTTCGAGGGCCTGCAGTGACTGGAGCAGAGCCACACCGCCGCTGGAGGGAGGCGGCATGGTGAGCACGGTGCGGCCACGAAAGCTGCCTTTGAGTGGTTCGCGGATGGAGGGTTGGTATCCGGCCAGATCGGCCCCACTGAGCACTCCGTGTTCAGCCCTGACAGTGCTGACGATGGCCTCCGCGACAGCGCCTTCGTAGAACGCTGCGGGGCCATGCCGGGCGATGGCTTTGAGGACGGGTGCCTGGGGAGAATGGAAGCGATCCCCGTGCTGCCACGGGCGGCCTTTGTTGAGATACAGGTCGATGAGGACTGCGAACCGCTGTTCGTAGCCGGGAATGCGGCGGAGTTTTTCGAGGGTCTGGGTCTGGACCTCGATGTCGTGGTCGTCGACAGGCACGCCCTGTTCGCAGAGTTCAATGGCGGGCTGCAGCAGGTCAGCGAGTGGCAGGCTGCCGTAACGCTGGGCGGCGAGGCAGAGTCCGGCAACGGTCCCGGGAATGCCGCAGGCGAGTCCTCCGCGAACACTTAAGGCTTCTGCCGGCGAGGGTTGGGTGTTTGCATAGAGTTCCGGAGTGCATTGGGCTGGAGCACGTTCGCGATAATCGAGTGCGACTGCGGTTTGATCGGCCGCTTTCCAGATGACCATAAACCCGCCGCCGCCGATGCCGCAGGAGGCTGGTCGGACGACGGACAGGGCGAAGGAAGTGGCCACAGCCGCATCGACGACATTTCCGCCCTGTTTAAGGATTTTCGCTCCAGCGGCGCTGGCGGCCGGATGATCGGCCGCGACAACGCCCCGGGGGTACTGGTGGGGGCCGGCATCCGTCCGGGGCTGTGCGGGAGCAACGGATACGCAAAGCGCGGCCAGCAGCAGTCCGACGGTGGAGCGACCGATGAAGGCAAAGGTATGTCGCCGGGAAGATGACTGGATCATACGCTTGTTCGGGACCGGATTGTTGGCGGGGAGTGGCGGAACACCAGCATACTTCGCGGGGCCTGTCCGGCGGAGGAGAAAACGTGGAATCCGGGCAGAAAGTCTCGTTTCCGCCCATTGACAAGCGGTGACTGAAAGCGCTGGACAGTGACTTTTCAACCGCCGACCAGCTAGAATTCCCTGCGGGTGCGGGCGCGGTTGTGTCAGAATTGCAGATTCTTTCGATCAGGACAACAGCAAAGGTTGAATGGAGCATGTTCAGGTTGTTTCGCTGGGTTGTGTGCTGCCTGCTGGTGGCGGGTGCGGGATTTGCGGATGAACCCTCTGCAAAGCCTGCTGGTGAGCTCTATGAGGCGAAGGTTTTCAAATCTCCGCAGAATGAATCTCAGGTCGTGAATTACCGTCTGCTGATCCCTGACGGCTACGACGCTGCTCCGGACAGCCGCTTTCCGCTGGTATTGTTTTTGCATGGGGCTGGTGAGCGTGGGGCGGACAATCGGCGGCAGCTGATTCACGGGGCTGCTCAGTTTTCCACGCCCGAACGCCGCAGAAAGTACGCCTGCTTCGTGGCAGCGCCGCAATGTCCCGGCGGACGCTGGTGGAGCGATTCGCTGGAGCCTGTGATGGAGCTTGTAAAGCAGCTGCAGAGCGACTATCGGATCGACTCCAGCCGGCTCTACGTCACGGGACTCTCGATGGGCGGGTTTGGCACATTCGAATTGACGACTCGCTATCCGGACGTCTTTGCCGCTGCCGCGCCAATCTGCGGCGGTGGCGACCCAACTCAGGCCAAAACCCTCGCTGCTCTGCCGCTGTGGGTTTTTCACGGGGATGCGGATCGAGTTGTTCCGGTTGGATTTTCGAGGTCGATGGTGAAGGCGATTGAGTCGGCCGGGGGGATGCCGAAGTACACGGAATACCCTGGCGTGGGACATGACTGCTGGACGGAAACCTACGCGAACCCCGACTTCCACGCATGGCTGTTTGCTCAGAAGAGAGCCGAATAATTCCGGATAGCAGGAGGGAATGCAGATGGCCGATTTTCGCCGTTCGCGCCGCCACCTCGGGTTGCCGATCTGGAGCAGTGTGCTGCTCATGACGGTAAACATCGCGCTGATGGCGGTGTTGATTGTGCAGCTGGCCAGACAAAGTTCGTGGGGCAGTCTGGTGCTGGGGTCTTCCGCACTGGCGATCAGCCTGTTCGGCATCTCCTTCTATTCCTTTCTGACCATTAAGGAAATTCAGCTCAATCGACGTCAGTCCAACTTTGTCGACAGCGTCACGCACGAACTCAAGACTCCCATCGCGGCACTCCGCCTGTACCTCGATACTCTGTTGCTGCGTGAGCCGGAGGCTGCTGATCGACGGGAGTTTTACGAGACGATGAATACGGAACTTGCGCGGCTTGATCGACTCATCAACCAGCTCCTCGAAGTCGCCCGCCTGAATGCTCTGGGACAGCAATCGGATCCTGAAACAGTGCCGCTGGAACAGCTTCTGCGGAGTTGTGCGCGAGCGGCCTGTCTGCAGCATAAGCTGGAGGTGACTGAGGTCTTTCGCTTTGACGTTATGCCGCTGGCGCTCACATCCCGCCGGATGTTGCTGGAGATGATCTTCGGCAATCTGATGGACAATGCCGTGAAGTACGGGGGGCAGCCCCCGCGGGTGGAGGTGACGGCTGTTCCGCTGGGGCTGAGCCGGGTTTCGATTCGAATTCGCGACAACGGCACAGGAGTTGCTCCGGAGCATCGTCGCAGGATTTTTCAGATGTTTGTCCGCGGAAACGACGAACTGCAGCGGACTCGCACAGGCACAGGTTTGGGCCTGTATATTGTCCGCACACTTGTGAATCTGCTGCAGGGCCGAATCAGTGTCACCAGTGCGGCTGACGGGGGCAGTATTTTCGAAGTGGCGCTGCCGGGTCGACAGCCGGCAACACCACAGCCGGACGCTGATGAATCTCAAAGCCGCATCTCGCGGCTCGCCTTGTCTGCTCAGGAGAAGTCCACATGAGAATCCTCGTGGTTGAAGATGAAGACGCCATCGCGCGGGGACTCAGGTTCAATTTCGAGCGTGAGGGCTATCAGGTGGACATAGCGGGCGACGGTCCCACGGCACTTGAACTTTACGAATCCGCTCAGCCGCCCATTGATCTGGTGGTGCTGGACCTGATGTTGCCGCAGATGAGTGGTTACGAGATCTGCCGATCGCTCAGGCGTCTTGATCTGGACATTCCGGTGCTGGCCCTCACCGCGCGGACTCTTTCGGAAGACAAGATTCAGGCCTTCGACAGTGGAGTGGACCAGTACGTCACGAAGCCGTTTTCGCTCCCGGAACTGCTCAGCCGCGTCCGTAATCTGCTGGACAAGCGTCGTCGGCAGCTGGATCGGGCCACAGTGCGGCCGACGGAGGACGTGGTGCGATTCAGTGATGTGGCGGTGGACTTTGGTCGTTTCGAGCTGCGGCATCGCGATGAGATTCATCCTCTGACGACACGCGAACAGGAGCTGCTCCGCTATTTTCTCGAACACGACGGCGTGGTGCTGTCCCGAGCGCGGCTGCAGTCTGAGGTCTGGAAGGACTCACCGGAAATCTCCAGTCGCTCGGTGGACAACTTTGTGATGCGACTGCGGCGGATGATCGAGGACGACCCCACAACTCCAAAGCACCTGCTCTCGATCCGTGGCACGGGATATCGATTTGTTCGGGAGCCGGCTGTTGAGGCGGGTTCCGGGGATGTGGTGACCAGTGCGAGCTGATGGGGGCAGATACTCCGTTGTGTTGGTATCGCGTCCGGCTGGCCCGTCCGCTGGAAAAATTGCCGGAAATCGCAGTGTGGGCTGGCATGGCGGGTTCCATGACGTAGAGTGCGGAAGGGGACGGCGTGGGCGGTAGTCTGCATTCGCCTGGGAAGCAGCGGATGAAGACCTGAAAACGCCGCCATTCCGGCGGGTTCTGCGCGGACAGGAAGGTCCGGCTCGCGTGTGTTGGCGATCGAGACTGGAAGCAACAACATGGCATTTCCCAAGCCCTTTTTTCGCTGGCGGCCGCATCCGTGGCATGGACTGGAAGTGGGTCCCAACCCCCCCAGTCTGGTGCACGCCTTCATCGAAATTTCGCCTTTTGACCTGGTGAAGTACGAAGTGGATAAGGTGACGGGCTACCTGCGTGTGGACCGTCCGCAGCGAACATCTTCCCAGCCGCCGGCGCTCTACGGGTTTATTCCACGGACCTTCTGCGGTCAGCGGGTGGCCGAGCTGATGCCGAAAGCCCGCCGCGGCGACTGTGACCCGCTCGACATCTGCGTGCTCAGCGAACGCCCGATCACCAAATCCGAGGTGATTGTCAATGTGCGTGTCATTGGTGGTCTGCCGATGCTGGACGGCGGCGAAGCCGACGACAAGATCATCGGCGTGCTGGCTCAGGACAACATCTGGTCGCACGTGGAAGACCTTGACGAACTTCCGCAGGCGCTTGTGCAGCGTCTGCGGCACTATTTCACCACCTACAAGGTGATGCCTGGCGACACGACCCAGCAGGTCTCGATCGACCATATCTACGACCGGGCCCACGCGGAAAAAGTGGTTCAGGCGGCCATCGCGGATTACGAAGACGAGTTTGGGGGCATCTGAACCTTCGCGGGTTTGAGCCTGGACAATCCCCGGCCTGCTGCGTAGTCTGCGCAGACCATGCTGCAGTTCTTCACCAATCCCTGGCTGTTGACGGGTCTGGTGGGCATCGCCCTCCCCGTCATCGCGCACCTGCTCAGCCGCCGCCGTTTTGACGTCGTGGCCTGGGGCGCCATGCAGTTTCTGAACCCGTCCCGCAAAACCCGTCGCCGGCTCAAACTTGAAGAACTCCTGCTGCTGCTGTTGCGGATCGGCCTGATCACCCTGATTGTGCTGTCTGCAGCGCGGCCGTGGATGCCCGGCGGCTGGCTGATGGGCTATCGTTCCGCCGGTTCCCGCACGGTGGTGCTGGTGATCGACGGTTCCAATTCGATGTCGCGTTCGGATGGCGTCAGCAGCGTGCATCAGACGGCCATCCGCCGCGCGGTTGAATTCCTGCAGACGCTTGGCAGCGGCGACACAGTGGCGCTCATCGACGCCCGCGACCAGCCCCGTGCGGTGATCGAGTCTCCGCTGCGGGATCACCGGGCGGTCGAACAGCAGCTCAGGAGCCTGCCGGCACCTGCGGGGGCCTGTGCCATCCAGCCAGCCCTCGAAAAAGCGCTCGCCATTCTCGGCCGCAGCTCCGCGTCCGCTCGCGAAATCATCGTCTTCAGCGACCGTCAGGGCAACAGCTGGCGTTCCACTGAAGACGCGGAATGGTCGCGTTTCGACGAGCTGGTCAAGCTCCCGGCCGTGCGGCCGCGCGTCTGGGTGGTCGACGCCTCCGCCCAGCTGTCCACGGCCCGCCGCAATCTGGCCGTGGGCCGACTGGAAGTGTCCCGCGAAATCACCGTACCCGGATTTCCTCTGCGGCTGCGAACGGTCGTTCGCAACGATTCAGACACGGCCGTGTCCGTACCGGTCCGCCTGCTGCTCGACAACCAGCCGCTCGCCGGCGAACTGCAAACGCTCAACATCCCCCCGCGCACGGAAACCCGGGTGGAATTTGAACATGCACTGCGTCAGGAAGGCAGCCACCTGCTCAGCGTGGAAGCGGACGCTCGGGACGATGCGATTGCCGCCGACAACCGCAGTCACGCAGCCGTGCACGTCGCGCGGTCGCTCCCGGTGCTGCTGGTGAACGGCACGCCGTCCGCCATCGCTGCTGAACGCGACACCTTTTTCGCCGAACTCGCATTTGCCTCCACCGATGCGGGTGATCCGTGGGTGGCGGCGCGAGTGGTGGATGCGGCGGAGCTGCGGCCGGAGGATTTTCAGAAAGCTGCTGCCGTCGTTTTCTGCAACGTGGTTCGGCTCCCCGCCGCTGCGGCTGCTGCGCTCCCGGAATTCGTCAGTCAGGGTGGCGGGGTGCTGGTGGCCTGCGGCAGTCAAACCACTCCGGAATCCTTCGCGGCCTGTTTCAGCCAGTCGGGGCTGTTGAAACCGCTGACGGTGCTGCGTAACCGCCAGGCACCGCCGCAGTCGGCCGATCCCGTCCGTGTGGCGCCGCTGTCCATCCAGCCCGGCTGGCTGGAACGCTTCCGTTCAGACCCCGGCCGCAGCTTCCTGAAAACCGCGTTTGCCGAATGGACGCAGATCCAGATCACGGCCGCTCAGCCGCCGGCAGGCGAACCCGCCGCTGCCGCTGCGGCGGCACCACTGCCTCCCGCGGCCGCTCCTGTCACCCAGCCAGCGCCCGCAGTACCGGCCGCAGTGAAACCCGGTCAGCCGGTGGTGCTGGCCCAGCTGACGTCCGGCGACCCGCTGGTGCTGGAAGTACCGGTTGGTGACGGCACCGTGATCGTGCTCTCCGCAGCGCTCGACCGCAGCGGTTCTGATCTGCCGACACGTTCCGACTTTGTGCCGTTTCTGCATGAAGCTGTGTTTCGGCTGGCATCCAGTCGCAGTCGTTTGAACGTGGCCTGCGGTGATCCGCTGCTGGTGCAGCGGAGTGCGGTGACGGCAGAGGCAGCGGAGGCCGCGGTGCCCGCTGCCGCATCGGCGGCCGGTGATTCAGCAGCCGCGTCCACTCCTGCCACTCCTGCCACTCCTGCCGACCCTGCCGCAGCCGGGACTGAGCCGCCAGCAGCGGAGCCGGTTCAGGCGACTGTGATCAGCGAAGAGCCGCCCGATTTCCTCTGGACGCTCCCGGGTGGCACGGAACAGACAACGACGGCGACTCGCGAGGGATCGCTCTGGATCGGGACCTTGACGGATTCACTGGTGCCGGGTCTCTACAGCACGCGGATGGATGGCCCCGACGGGCGTTTGGACCAGTTGGTGGTGAACTACGATCATGCTGAAGACCAGTTTGTGCCGTTATCTCCCGACGATACGGCGCGTCTGGCCACCAACGACCGAGTGCGTTTCACGGAATCGCTCACGGAGCTTGCGGAGCGGATGTATGGCGGTGAATCGGTGACTGAGCTTTGGGCGGTGCTGCTGACACTGTTCCTGATCTCTCTGGTGCTCGAGCTGCTGCTGACTCGCCGCGCGATTCTGCGTGGATATGGCGGGGAAGCGCTGGGGAGTTGAATGGGCGCGGGGGCGGGGGTGTGGAGAACCGCGAAGGAGAACGCGGTGGGCAGCACAATGAGCCGCCTGGTGGTTCAGGGTGTTTTCACTTCTCACTTCTCACTTCTCACTTCTCACTTCGAACAACCCGCCTTCCTCTACGACTCGTGATCAGCGTGCCACTCGCCGACGCGCGGGACCCTGATGGGACAAATGGGACTCATGGGACCGATGTCAACTGCGACCGCACGCCTGATGTTTTCAATTGGCGTGGAACCACAGCAGGGTGTGTTCGGCTTCGCCTGGCGACAGGAACAGGAGCAGGCTGATGATCATGATCCAGCTGAACAGCTGCAGGTTGAGGATGAGGTCGAAGATCAGGTGCAGCAGTATTCCGGTGATGAGCAATGGGAAGCGAAGTTCGTGGATCCAGAGTCCGATGCCGAGTGCGGTTTCTTCGACGAGGGTGCCCCAGGTAGCGATTCGCAGGAGTATTGGGTGCAGCAGTCTGCGTGGTGGTCGGAAGCGGACGTAGGCATCGACCCAGAGGGGATACCACGCGGCGGTGCCGTTGCGCCAGAGGCTGCCGCGGAGTTTCCAGAAGACAGTTCGGAGATAGACGATGCTCAGCTGGATCTGCATCAGCCGGAGTGGCCATGGGTCCATCTGCGTAAATTCGAACAGGTTGCGGCCTGCGAGCCAGTGATCAACGGAGAGACCGCTTCCGGCGTTGCTGAAACAGCAGAGGAACAGCAGTATTCGCAGGAGCGAATCACCGCTGGAGAGAATCATCGTATTGCGGTGCTGGAAGGAGACAAAGGTCAGGAAGACGACGATGCAGGCGGGGCGGAAGTGCCAGCCGACGAGCAGCATCAGACAGGCGACAAAGTGGGTCAGCAGCAGTGCCCGGAAGGACCATGTGGAATCGGGGAGCCAGTGCAGCAGCGAAAACCTTCGCCCGGCCATGTGGGCTTTCCACGTCCGCGTTGGCCAGACCCCGTCGGCGGAAAAGTAGTCATCGATCAGTGGTATCAGGAGGAGTGCGTTGGCGAGCAGCAGAGAGCCAAGGAGGATGCGGAACAGCACCAGCGGTGCGGAGGAAACAGGGGCGTGAAACAGGGTCTGCCATGCTCCAGTGAGATGCTGCAAGGTCAGCATGCGACGGCTCCGGGATTCACATCCACAGCGAGCAGGGGAGTGACTTGTACCGGGCCGTGGATTTCGGCGTCTTCCGGCGGGTTGACTCGACACGATTCCCGAACCAGCTCCACTCGTACCACCCGGCGTTCCGGAGCATCTTCAGCGGCGCGTTTGGCGAGGAATTCAGCGAGGGCGCGGAGTGGTGCGGGGCCGGCAGTGGACAGCAATGAGCATTCATATTTGAAGCTGCGGGCGTAGAGCAGGTTGAAGAGCGCTGAGCGATGGGGTCCGATTGGTGTCCAGAGTTCGCTGGAGCCATCGTCATGGCGAATCACGGCCCGCAGTCGGCGATTCACATGGATGGGTTGAGGAGCGAACATGGCCCAGCTGTGCCAGAGACCGAGGTAGAGGAAGGGGAGGGACAGCCAGTGAACCAGTCGCCGGGGCGGATGGTCCACTGGATAGTCCCAGCACCAGAGGAACAGCAGCAGAGACAGGATGAACAGATCAGTCAGGACGGCCATGCGTCAACGATCCTCCTGCGGAGCTGGCTTACGTGGAGCGTTCGCTGCCTTATCCGCTCCATTGACCGCAGGTGGTTCGCTGCAGGCGTCCTTATCCTCACGCTGCATGCGACGCCACGTCATGTAGGGAATGCCGTTCAC
>JBEAUF010000003.1:0-31967 GCA_041161565.1 Planctomycetota bacterium
TGATCCTCTCCCAGGCTTGCAGGAAGGCGGGCAGAACTCCCGGAGTGTGACTTTTTTTCCCGACGGACGCAAGAAATTCACTGCAATTCGGGATGAATTCGACGTCCTGCGGGGGTTTCGCCACTGCCGCATGCGTGTTTTCCACCACGACAATGGGCCTTACCACCACTATCCATTGGAATTTTCCGCCGCTTGACGACTTCCCGCTCCGGCATTTATCGCACAACTGCCACACATTTGAGGCCTTACGGGCCGCCTGAGCAGCTGAATCGATCTGGTGCAAAAGACACAGAGCCGCTACAACGAAGGCTCATCAGAACAGGCGAGCTGGCGCTGGTCAGCTCAACAAACGGGGCGTGCCATGAAGGCTCGTCCAAAGCTGCAGGCAGATCGTGTCCGCAGCAAAACGGAAAAGGGATTTTTCGGGTGACTTTGATATCTGGACATGGCCCGCAGACGGGGTTTGGTCGACAGTCCGGCAATGCCGGTCGGCTGATTCGACTGCTCAGGCTGGCCTTTGAATACCGTCGCGAATGTACAGGCGTGCTGGCACTGCAGACGCTGCTCGTGCTGCTGACCCTCGGGACTCTGGGTTTGACCGGTCTGGGGATTGACTACCTCAGCTGGTGCGTGAATCCTGACGGGCAAGCGCAATTCCCCCATTGGCCGCTGGGATTGCAGCCCCCTGCGAACTGGTCTCCCCGACTGGTCACGGGGCTGCTGGCAGCCGCAGTGGTGTCAGCGGCGCTGCTCACAGCCCTGCTGAAATTTCTCAGCGCTGCGGCTTCCGCTGCGTTGTCGCAGAAGATCCTGATTCGCCTGCGGACCGACCTCTACACGCGCCTGCAGCTGCTGAGTCTGAAATTTCACGACGCGGGCGTACGGAGTTCGCTGATTAACCGTGCCGGCAGTGACGCCAACCAGGTGCGGCAGTTTGTCGATGGCGTAGCGCTGCGAGTCCTCACGGTTCTGCTGACTCTGGGAGTGTACCTCACGTGGATGATGCAGGTGCATGCCGGTTTGACGCTGGCCTGTCTCGCATCCACACCGCTGCTCTGGCTGGGTGCCTGTGGTTTTTCGCGAGTGGTGCAACCGGCATATCGCCGCACCGGGGAACTGAGTGATGAACTGATTCGCCTGCTGGTGGAGAATATTCAGGGAGTGCAGGTGGTGAAGGGGTTTGGGCGTGAGCAGCAGCAGGCACAGCAATTTGATGATGCAGCGCAGCGAATTCGTGATCAGCGAAATTCGATCTTCCGCTCGCTGTCCATTTTTCAGCCTTCCATGGGTCTGCTCACACAATTCAATCTGCTGGTGCTCATCGGTTACGGCGGGCGCCTTGTGATCCGCGGTGAGCTGTCGGCGGGAGCCGGTCTGTTTGTTTTCGCCGGCCTGCTGCAGGAATTCGCAGCGCAGGTGGCCCATATCACAAACATTGCCAACAGTGTTCAGGCGAGCCTCGCGAGTGCGGATCGGGTTTTTGAGGTTCTGGATACGCCTGTCGAGATCACCAGCTGCCCCGATGCCATTCGGCTCGACGCCATAAAAAGTTCGATCGAATTCGACAGGGTGAGCTTTGAATACGTGCCGGGACGGCCCGTGCTGCGCGGAATCAGTCTCAGCATTCGTGCGGGGGAATGCATTGGCATTACCGGCCCCGTCGGCTCAGGCAAAAGCACCCTGCTTGCACTGCTCAAGCGTTTCCACGACCCCACCTCCGGACGAATTCTGTTCGACGGCTGCGATCTGCGCCAGCTGCACCTGGAAGACGTTCGCAAAGCCTCCGGCATCGTCTTTCAGGATAGTTTCCTGTTCACCAATTCAATTGCCGCAAATATTGCTTTTGGACGACCTGACGCGACAGCGGAAGAGATTGCCGAAGCCGCTCGAACAGCCGCTGCGGACGAATTCATCGGTCAGCTTCCGGCAGGCTTTGAAACACTCGTGGGTGAACACGGCTGTGGTCTTTCAGGAGGCCAGAAACAGCGTCTGGCTCTGGCCCGAGCTCTGCTGGTCAACCCCTCACTGCTGCTCCTCGATGATGCTGCCTCAGCTGTGGATCCGGAAACGGAACAGGAGATCCGCAATTCGATGGAACAGGTCATGCATGGCTGCACTTCAATCGTTGTCTCCGGCCGCATCAGTACGCTCCGCAGAACAGACCGGATTGTGGTGCTCTCTGAAGGTCGCATCGAAGCCGTCGGGAGCCATGCGGAGCTGCTCCGCCGCAGCCCATGGTATCGCCAGCTCAACGAACTCCAGAACCCCGTTCCTGACATCGATGCCGCACCTGCTGTGATTCCCTTTCCCATCCGCCCAGCCGCAAGGCGTGCTGCCTGAACTGAATTCACTGCCATGTCGAATGCTGCCATCCTGCAGAACTCCCTGACTCGCCACATAGAGCGTGAAGAGGATCGCCAGCGACCGCTGGATTTCCGCCTGATTTCCCGACTCTATGAATGCACGGCCGCCTGCGGATCGAAGCGTCTCTGGCTGCTGGCCCTGGTTGTGCTGCGCGCCATTCAACTGCCGGCCCTGACATGGTGCCTGGCAGCCGTCATTCGCGGCCCCGTTGCCCGCCATGATACTGCCGGTGTGCTTCAGGGAGCAGGCGTCTTTGCACTGCTTGCATTATCCACACAAATTGTCCTGCATTACCGCCAGCGACTTGCTCTTGAGCTTGGCGAAGCGGTTGTCTGCAATCTGCGTACCCGCCTTTTTCGCCACATTCAACGCATGCCGCTACGCTGGTTTCAACAGGCCCGAACGGGTCGTGTGATCAGCCGTATGACGTCTGACATGGAGGATATCCGGGCTGGCGTTCAGGATGTGTTTTATGTCTCCATGGTGCAGTTGATTCAGATGCTGATTGCTGCAGCAGCGATGATTTGGTTTGACCGAATGTTGTTCCTGATCCTGCTGATTCTCGTGCCCGTGATTCGCTGGATCAACAAGTGCTTTCACGTGCGGCTCAGTGCTGCACTGCGAAACATGCGCGAATCGTGGAGCCGCGTCACGGCAACGCTGGTGGAATCCATCGTCGGCATCCGCGTCACTCAGGCCTTCTGCCGCGAATCCGTGAATATCCGCGCATTCTCGGAACTGGCCGCAGATCACTCCAACTGGAACACCGGTGTGCTGAAGACTCAGGGCACCTTCCAGCCACTGCTGGAACTCAATAGTCAGCTTGTGACGGGCTTGCTGCTGTTTGCCGGCAGCTGGCGAGTCCTCACACCCGGCTCGGATGCCAACGTTGGTGATGTTGTTGGCTTTCTGTTCATGTCGGGGCTGTTCTTTGCCCCCATCGCCATCCTCGGGACCCAGTATCACCAGGCGCTGACGGCCATGGCGGGTGCCGAGCGTTTGTTCAGGCTGCTCGATACGGAACCCGACTGGACCGTTCCCGATGCCACTGTTCAGCCACAAAAAATTCGCGGCCACGTGGAATTCCGTGATGTCAGCTTTTCATGGGATGGCCGGAAAACGGTACTGCACGATCTTTCCTTCAGTGCCCGCCCCGGTCAGCTTGTGGCTCTCGTTGGCCCAACCGGAAGCGGCAAGTCGTCGCTGGTTAGTCTGGTCGCCAAATTCTGCCTGCCTGCCAGCGGCTCAGTGCTCATCGATGGCTGTGATACTCGACTGATTGATGACCACACACTCCATCGTTGCATGGGCATCGTACCGCAGCAGAACTTTCTGTTCAGTGGCAGCGTTGCCGAAAACATCCGCTTTGCACGCCCCGAGGCCACCACGGCCGACATTCTCCAGGTTCTTGCACAACTCGGCTGCCGCGATCTGCTCGAATCCCTCCCTGAGGGACTTGAAACATCCACCGGTGAGTCCGGCTGCAATCTCAGCAGCGGTCAGCGACAGCTCATCTGCTTCGCCCGCGCCCTGCTGGCTGACCCTGCCATTCTGATTCTGGATGAAGCCACCAGCAGTATGGACAGCCAGACCGAGCACCGCCTGCAAACGGCCCTCGAAACCCTGCTTGAGGGTAGAACCGCGTTTGTCGTGGCCCATCGTCTGAGTACTATTCGGCGGGCTGATCTTGTGCTTGTGCTTGATCACGGAAGGATCGTGGAACGTGGCACGCACGAAAGCCTGCTGCAGCTCGGCGGTCTCTACGCGGAACTCCACCGTCGCTTCACCGCCGACTGAATTTCACGGCCCGTCCGTCGACACTACAGGAGCACTTATATCCATGACACAGACACAGCCGCTCAGAATCGTAATTGTCGGTGGCGTGGCCGGTGGCGCATCCGCTGCCACACGAGCCCGTCGCTGCAACGAGCACGCCCAAATCACCCTGCTCGAAAAAGACGAGTACGTCTCCTTCGCCAACTGCGGCATGCCCTACCACATCGGCGGCGAAATCACCGATCGCGCTCGCCTGCTCGTGGCATCCGCTGCTCTGCTCCGCACACGGTTCAACATTGACGTGCGGGAGCGTTGTGAGGCAATCTCCATCGATCGCAGTGCACACACCATCCGGATCCGCAACCTTGTCAATGGCAGCGAAACAGAACTTGAGTGGGATCGCCTGATTCTTTCTCCCGGAGCGGCCCCGTTTGTTCCCCCAGTGCCCGGTGTCGATGCCGCAGGGGTGTTCACCCTGCGCAATATCGCTGACATGGACCGAATCACGGCCGCCGTCGCCACACCGGCGGAATCCCCAACGAATGTCCGCAGGGCCGTCGTGGTGGGAGCCGGTTTTATCGGACTGGAACTCGTCGAACAGCTCGCCCGTCGTGGCTTTGAAGTGGCTCTTGTGGAGCAGCAGACTCAGGTTCTGCCACCACTTGATCCGGAGATCGCCGCTGCCCTGCACGAAGAACTGATCCGCCACAATGTCAAACTGCATCTGGGCAGCGGCCTCCGACAGGTGCTCGTACAACATGGCTCTGCCTCCGGCGTGGAACTCAGCAATGGCCAGCAGGTTCCCGGATCAACCATCATTCTCGGACTCGGGGTACGGCCGAACGTGCGGCTGGCTGCTGACGCCGGGCTGCAGCTCGGCCGCACCGGAGGAATCCTCACCAACCGTTTTCATCAGACTTCCGACCCGCAGATCTATGCTGTGGGTGATGCCGCAGAATACTTCTGTGAACCTGCCTCGCAATGGGCACGTGTGCCGCTGGCCGGACCGGCAAACCGCGCCGGACGACTGGCAGGACAGCACGCCGCCACCGGTCGTGCGGAACCTGCCGCCCCGGTGCTGGGCACAGCAATTCTGCGAGTCTTTGACGTTGCTGCCGGAATGACGGGGCTGACAGTCAAGGCTGCCCGCCGAGCTGGTTTCGACTGCCGGTCCGCAACCGTCATCGCGGGACAGCATGCAGGTTATTTTCCGGGTGCTTCACCGGTGACATTGAAGGTTGTCTATGAAGCTTCGAGTGGTGCGGTACTCGGGGCTCAGGCCACAGGCAGAGAGGGTGTCGATAAACGCATTGACGTGGTCGCAACCGCCATCCGCTTCAAAGCCACTGTTCGCGACCTTGCAGGACTCGACCTCGCCTACGCACCACCCTACGGTTCCGCGAAGGATCCCGTTCACCAGGCAGCTTTCGTGGCCTGCAATGAGCTCGATGGGCTCGCACGCACGCTCGATGCCGATGCCAGCCTTGCCGGCTTTCAGGTCGTTGATGTGCGGTCGGCTGCTGAAGTTGACAAAATGCCCCTTCCAGGCCTGCACGGAGCCCTGTCAGTCTGCAACATTCCCGTTGACGAACTCCGTGATCGGCTGCACGAATTGAATCAGGCGCTGCCGACCGTTGTCAGTTGCGGAGTGGGTGTTCGGGGACATGTGGCGCAGCGAATTCTGCTGCAGCACGGTTTTCAGACCGTCTTCAATCTGACCGGCGGCGCGACACTTCGTCGCCGGGCTGTTCCAGACAGTGATCACAGCGCAGGCAGGTAATGTGTTCACGGCAAAAAAAAGCCGTGCAGAAGACTGCACGGCTGGAGTTTGACTGCGGCGAAACGGATTCGCGGACTCGCGATTAGTCTTCACCCTTCTGCTGTTTATTCCATGCGAAACACATGCGGATCAGGTGGGCCACGCTGTCTGCCCGCATCTTATCGTTGATTCTGGCGCGGTGAGCTTCCACGGTCTTGGTGCTCACATCGAGTTCTGTGGAGATTTCACGGCTGGAAAGTCCCTCCACAACCAGATCCAGAACCTGACGCTCACGCCCCGTCAGCCGATTGATGCTTTCGTCGGTATCTTCCAGTTCGGCTTCGAGAACTTCGTGGTCCACGTCGTAATAATGAGCGTAAGCCCTTGCGACTGCCTGCACCAGTTCTTCGGCACGAACGGGTTTGCACAGGAAGTCAAAGGCACCGTTCTTCATGGCTCGCACCGCCATTGGAACATCCGCATGGCCGGAAATCATCACCACGGGCAGATCGAAGTTATCGTCCCGCAGTTTTTCCTGGAGCTCCATCCCCGTCATGCCTGGCAACCGCAGGTCGAGAATCAGTACCCCCGGCTGCTTTTCACGAAAGTCCCGGTAAAACTCCATGGCCGTCATGTAATCCCTGACGGGGATTTTCTGTTCGTTGAGGGCCACAACAAGAGAGCCGCGCACTGCCTGGTCGTCCTCGACCAGAAACACCGTGAATGGACGGCGTTTTTTTTGCTGTTCGAACTCTGTAACGAACGGTGCACGCTTGTCTGCCTTCCTGAGCCCCCGTCGTCTCCGCTGCATGATTTCGTCTCCGTAGCTGGTGGGATCAGGGGCGTCCAGAGTACGACCTGCCCCCGAGTTCCCGAGATTATCCGCCGCACCAGCCAAAACGCAAGTGGCTGAACGGTTGGCCGATGGCCGGTTAGTGAATGAACCCACACACCGCCCCGCCTGGGACACGTGCTTCCGATTTCCCTGACGGAAGCGTGCACCCAGGGTCTGCCCGGAACTGGTTCGACTATCTTTCACCTGATGCGTTCCAGAATCCAGGCAGTCGGAATGAAATTCCGGAATTCTGAAGACTTTCGCTCCGAATTACTGGCATTGTGGTGACGGGATTTGCCGCCAACTCTCACTTCCCCGCAGTTGAACGTTTTCTGCAATTTACTCCTGTGGACTTTTCGAAAACCCGCCTAAAACCTTTGAGAACAAGCCGGCGGCGACACAGCAGGCGACTGTTTCGCCCGTTTTGAACGCTTTACCAGTCCCCCTTGCCCAGCAGGAACCAAAGGATGTCAGCAACTCTTGCAGACCTTGCGGAGTCAGAAGAACTCTATCTCGACAAGTGCGTCCGAATGGAGCGTGATTCCGACAGCGTCCGCCGAAATGGTCAGCCAGTGGATCTGGCTTCCATCCGATCCGCTGTGCGACAGATCCTGCGGGCCGTTGGTGAGGATCCGGACAGAGAGGGACTTCTCGAAACTCCCCGCCGCGTGGCGAAGATGTACGAGGAAATGTTCGCCGGCCTGCACCTCGACCCGGGTCGTCACCTCGACGTCACCTTCGCCGAAAACTACGACGAGATCGTGCTCGTCAGGGACATTGAATTCACCAGCATGTGCGAACATCACCTCCTGCCGTTCCGTGGCGTGGCTCACGTGGCCTACATTCCGAACGGACGAGTGACAGGGCTCAGCAAGCTTGCAAGGGTCGTGGAGGAGGTTTCCCGCCGCCCGCAGGTGCAGGAAAGAATGACCAAGACGATTGCGGACCTCGTTGAAGAGCGACTGGGCACAAGCGCAGTTGGGGTGATTGTGAAGGCCGAACA
The DNA here is from genome assembly GCA_041161565.1 of Planctomycetota bacterium. Lineage (GTDB taxonomy): Bacteria > Planctomycetota > Planctomycetia > Planctomycetales > Planctomycetaceae > SXXK01. The sequence goes on from JBEAUF010000003.1 coordinate 7,738, forward strand.
TTCCTGCATGGCGATGCGTGGCGTTCGCAAGCAGGGCAGCATGACCGTCACCAGCGCTATGCGCGGTGCGTTCCGTAAGGACCCTGCCAGCCGCGCTGAACTGATGTCACTCATTAATTCTCCCGGCTAAGACTGGGCATTTCCCGTGCCACCGTCCGCAGAGGGGCACCCGCACCGGTTACTTCAGGAGTCATTCAGGTGCTGATTGAAAAACAATACAAATTCTATGCGGCGCACCGCAACGAGACCCTGCAGGACAAGTGCAGCAATCTGCACGGTCATCGCTACGGTCTTCGCTGCATCTTCGAAGTGGAGCGTTGTGGAGAAATCAGCACACTGTTCGGCGACTTCGATGCCCGGATCGAGCCATGGCTGAAGGAGAACTATGACCATGGGCTGCTGATCAATCGCTTAGATCCGCTGTATGAGACGCTCATGGGTCACATGGAGCGTACCGGTGAGCGTCTGCGGATGGTGGTGTTCGACCGTCCCACCAGCGTCGAAAACCTGTGCCATCGCCTGTTCACGGAAATCACCGCCTTCGGCTTCCGTCTGGCCCGCATTGAAGTTCAGGAAACCGATACCTCTACCGTCTCCTACACGCGTCAGGATTGGGTGGCGGACAACCGCGAATTCCAGCGCACTCGACCAGCCACCGCACCAGTTCTCGTTTAAGGCCGCTGGCTTTCACCATCGCACTCCGGTAGACTGCGGGACAACCCGTCCCATTCGCAACTTTGCTCGGTCTGCCGGTGATGCAACTCCCCCTCGGACGGCTGTCCGCGGCTGTCCTGCTCCTTACAGTAGTCTGCTCTCTGCCGCGAGGCGCCGCGTCGCGATCGGCAGATGCAAACGCAGTGCATCAGAGAACGATCGCACAGGGTTTGAACGACACTGACTTCACGTTTCTGCAGGACCCAACCGCCGCTCTCACCCTCGCTGAGATACTCGCTCCTGAACGCAGCAGTCAGTTTCGCCCGTTCCCCCGGAACCTGCCATCCTTTGGCTTTTCCACAGCGGCGGTCTGGGGCCGCATCGATCTCAACTGCGATACTGCTGTCAGCGTGGTGGCTGAACTCGCCTCCACCCGACTGGACCACGTAACGTGGTACGAGGTGCAGGATGGGAAACTGCTGCGGGAGATCCGCAACGGTTGGCGGGATGTTGAGCCCGAAGGCGCCGCCCCCGGACGATACCCGGCCGTTACTCTCCGGCTGGAACCGGGGCAGCCCTGCACCCTGTTATTCCGCGTAACCTCGGAATGTTCACTGATCCTGCCGGTTGCTGTTCTGGAAGCCTCGGACTACACGAAGGTTGTGGCGGACCGCGACTATTACGGCCACCTGCAGGTCGGCGCATCGATCGCGGTAATCTCCCTCAGTCTGCTGCTCGGACTGACATTTCGTGAACCTCTGTTCACAATTCTGAGCCTCTGCTGTGCTGCCGGCTTTGTTTACGGCGTCCTGTTTGATCCGGTACTGTCCCTGCCAACATGGCCTCTTCCACCCTCGGCTTCACGAATCGGCTGCAGCATATCGGCCACCATCGCATCCATTTTCATGCTGGCCTTCTGTACCGTGTATGCAGGCCGAAAAAACCTCAAAGGTCCCGACCTTGCTTTACTGGCAGCCGCCAGCCTGCTGCTGCTGATTTTTCTCTCCCTGCACTTGTTTGTCGATTTTCGCGTACTGAATCAGCGTCTGGCCATGTCTCTGACCCTCGCGGAATGCTGCGGTATCTGGATCATCAGCAGCCCATGGCGACGCGGCAGGCGCTCGGAGGACCTGATCGTGCTGCTGGGGGTCCTCCTTGTGCACCTGCCCGCACTGCTGCTCACACTGCAACTCGAGCAAATTATACCCACGCTGTTTCCACCACAGAGCCTGCGATTTGTCGCACTGCCCACCATCATCAGCGGACTCATCTGCGTCCTTATTCGCCGTCGGCAGGCCGCCGAGCAAATGAAGCTCAACCTCGCCAAAGCCCAGGCGGGTGAATCAGAGGCGAGACTCGCGGCGCTGCGTTTCCAACTGAACCCACACATGTTGCTGAATAGTCTGACAGCAGTTTCCGCTCTCGCCCGCACGGCTCCGGAGCAAATCCCGAAGCTGGTTGACAACCTGGCAGCAATTCTCCAAAGTCGACTCAAACCTGCCCCCCACGAACTTTGGACTCTGGCTGAGGAACTTCAGCTGGCGAGGTCACTTGCGGAACTGGAACGTTTTCGATTCAGCGACAGTCCGGCACTGAAGGAAACCGTGGATGCGGACGCGGCACGCTGCCTGCTTCCGGAGATGCTGTTGCAGCCGCTGGTGGAAAACGCCCTGAAATACGGTCGAACAGAGGCAGCGCCGGCAGAAATCACGATCACCGCCACAGTCGACTCCAAACGCCTGCGGATCACGATCTGCAACTTCGGTAATCTCAACAAAATCGGCAACTCTTCTCAGGGTTTTGGAATTGGAATATCCAACATTCACGCCAGGCTTGACCTGCTGTATGGGTCGGCGGCACAATTCACGACTCAGCAGGCTGGGCGGCAGTTCACCGCCACGATCGAATTGCCTGCTCTTGAACAGATCTGAACCGTTCATTGTGGCTTCCCCACTTTTTCGATTTTCACCCTCGGGTCACAGGCTTGCACCGCATCACCTGTCTGATTGTCGATGACGAAGCCCTCTGCAGGTCGCATCTGCGGATCCTCGCTGCCGACCACCCCGACCTGAACATCGTCGGTGAGGCCGATTCCGTTCAGTCCGCCGTGGAGGCTGTGGAATTACTGCAGCCGGACCTCATGTTTCTGGACGTGCAGCTGGGGATCGAAAACGGATTCTCAGTGCTCACCAGACTCCGTCATCCACCATTTGTGATTTTTGTCACGGCTTACGACGACTACGCAGTGCGTGCCTTCGAAGTCAACGCCATTGATTACCTGCTCAAGCCCGTCACCACCGTCCGGCTCCGCAAGGCTCTCGCCAATGCACAACGGATGCGTGCGGTACCGGAATTCCTGGCACCAAAGCCGATGCAGCGCGAGGACCTTGCCCTGATGCCGCTCGGGGGATCCGGCTTTTTCACAACCGTCAACGACATTCTGCTGGTGGAGGCCAGCAACCACCACTCACGCCTGACTCTCGACTCAGGACGTACCTGCACCGTTCGGCGTTCAATGAGGGAATGGGTCAAGCTGCTTCCGGAAGCGACCTTTCAGCCCCTTGATCGCTCTTACCTGATTAACCTCGAACGGATCCAGGCGGTGGAGTGTTCGTCGCGAGGGGGGACCGTGCTGCTGGGTTCCAGACGACTTGAAGTCAGCATCGGCCGTGCCGCGGCGCGGCGTCTCCGCACCATTCTGCACACAGTCCCCTTTACGGATCGCTGATCGGCCTCCGGCTGCTGGCTTCAGGGACTCTGCAGCCAGCGCAAAGTAAAACGGGCGAGCGTCAGGTTCGCATAGGCCCAGTCGCGGCGGCGAACCTTCACAGGTCGTAGCTGGCCATCCAGAATGGCACACACAGTCGACCGCTGCGAAGTTCGATCGCATGCCCGGGCCCGGTAACGATGGCCTGCCAGTCAAGGTCATCGCGAAATGCGGCGAAAGCAGGCGTAATCTCCGTGGGCCTGCTCCACGTCAGTCCGTCATCCAGACTTCTGATGTGAGACGCCCGCATGTACTCCACGCAGTAAATCAGGTGCACGCTGCCGTCACGGGCTGCAATCGCTGCGGGATTGTTGACCGTCTGCTCGTCAGGCCCGCCAAAGTCCTTCCCCTGTTTGCCCGCTGGCAGGTGCGGATTACGGGCCAGTCGCAAGCCCAGGTGTGCAACCTGCGCTGCTGGCGAAAACGTCACGCCCCCAATCCTCGCTGCGACGCAGATGAATCTCCATCTCACCGCGGTCCGCATCGCTGTACTTGCGGGCTTCACAATACACCAGCACGGTGCCTTTGGCTGTTACCACAATCCCAGGAATTCAATAAAGCATGAAGCCGTCAGACCGCTCGGAAAACAGCACCGTGCGTTGCGGCGGCACTTCATCCGCGAACGGTGCAACCGGCAGCATGACAAAACCCACCCCCAGGACGGTGAGCAGCCGAATAAACCGAAAACTCATGCCCTGATTTCCTGGCGCTGCCTTCAGAAACCATTCGCGGAGTCGCCGCCCGCCGGAGTGCTGAGGGCACGCAGGATCTCCGGAGACGTGTCCCGGCTGATTGACTGAACCGATCCGTCCCCTCGCAGGAACTGAACATCGGTTTCCCACGGGCTGCTGAAACTGGCTGGCCCTCGGTGAAAACCCAGGGCCGGATCGCGCAGATTCAGCGGATCCCCCCACGCACGCGGGCTCTCAATCGCTTCACCAAAGAAAAGCGTGTTGGACAGCCCATCGGTGATCGATTTCAGCGGGAGTGAACGTCCCAGCTGAAACACACGCTGATTTCCAGCGTAGTTCGAAATGGCATAACCACTGCCTGTCTGACTTGCTGAAGGAGCCGCATTCGCTCCTGTCAACCGATATTCCTCAACAGAAGTACCGAATACAGCCTTGTTGTCCGGATGATTCCAGGGTTTTGAGAAATCAATTCTGGATGCAAGGATTTCCAGATCACCCCCAAACGAGGGCAGCAGCGTTGTAAGCACGCTGTGCATCGGCTGCCCACGGGAATTCAGTTCACCCGCCGGCGGCAGCTCGCCAACATGACTTTCTGACCAGCCGGCAAGTGACTTGCCCAGATTCTGCAGACGGACCCGGGAGACAGTTCGGCCAACAACTGACGGCTGATTCAGCAGCGGCTGATTGCTGAACACCAGCCACGCAACCTGATGCACCACTCCAACCATGCTGATGCCCGCAGTAAACAGCAACAGCACTGATGACCCAATGGCGATCGTCCAGCGGAACTTCCAGATTCGTGCCTGTGCCGTAATGTCCGAGAAGGCGCATGCTGCAAGCACCCTGCGACCACTGATGTGCAGGCCACCGATCAGGAGTCCCAGAGCGAGCGTCGCGGTGACGATTGCGGGAACATCCGGACGGACTGCGGGCAGCGTGCTCTGCAGGAAGGACCACCAGCCAGTAACAAGCAGCCATGAAGCCTCCAGCAGAAAAAGTGCACCATTGGCTGCGAAGAACACGATTGAAAATGCGACAAAAATCAGAACGACAATTCGCAGCAGCCACTTCATGGCAAACTCCCTGCCGGTGCTACCAGTCCCGAACGATAGAGCGCCAGTTGAGGTGAACTGCCGAAGATGGCAGGTTCAAGTATTAAGGGTGCATCACCCGTGTCCGGAACACTCTCAACTTCCCCGGCCGGCGGCACATACAGGTATGCGGTCGGCAGGTCCCCCGGAACCAGCCGCAGGCTCTCAGGCAGCGCCGCAAACTGCTCCTGAGTGGGGTATTTACCAGAATGCTGTTCGGTCCATCTGCGAAGTTCAATTCCCAGCAGCTGCAGTCGCTGCAGACGCTCGTTCTGCAGCTGCAGCTGACGAGTGACTTCCATGGCCACCCGGTCTTCCGTGGGCCCCGAAGCGTCGACGGCCAGTTTTGATGTCAGCCCCGTCCTGATCCACGCTCCGGGAGTCATCAGCTCCCGAGCACCGGAGATCATCGTCAGGACGACGATAAACATCAGTCCCCACAGGAGCACTGCCGCCAGAGCAGCGCGAAAAGACAGGCCCGGCAACCGGGAAAAATCACGACGGACCCAGTTCCAGAGCTGCTGAACAACCACGGTGCAAATCAGGATCGACAGCAGAAAAAAGGAAATCGAGGATAACCGGGCGCGGGCCAGATCAGTCAAACTGACCGAAGGCATCCCGGCAAATGCAGAAGCAGGCAGGAGCAGCCAGAAGGCCACCGCTGCCAGCCACGAATTGCGAAGAAGTCGGATGGACATCAACAGAACTCCCGGAGGAACACAGTGACCGGAGATTGCTCCCGATGAGGCTTCGCGGACAGCAATTTGTCTGCGTTTTAAGCCTGCTGCGGAGATTAGCCGGAATTCGGACAAGGGCGACCATCCACATGGGGTGGAATACCATGATTTTCGAGTCCTCAGTGCAAACCGTGGAGTGCAAATACCCAGCCAAAGCACTTCACTGTCCGCCGTCCTCGGCGGCCGTACACGAGGCTGATTCGCGGCGATTCGTGCGTGCCGCGGGCATACCAGATCTGCTGGTTTCCTGTTTTCCGGCAATTTCCACGGTTTGCCCGCCGGGGATCCGGGACTGGGATTGAGCCACTTCAGGGCATTGCGGCATAATTTGCGGAAACGGGCAATCTTCCACGGAACGGAGAAGGCTGGTCAGGGATGGCAAAGCGTGGCCGCAGGGTGTGTATAGTTGGCGCCGGGCCCGGGGGTCTGGCAAGTGCGATGCTCTTGGCGCAGTCCGGTGCCGAGGTCACGGTGCTGGAGCGTTTGAACCGTCCCGGTGGACGGTGTTCAGCGATCGAAGACTCCGGATTTCGCTTCGACACTGGCCCCACATTCTTTCTGTACCCGAGGGTGCTGAAGGAGATCTTCTCAGCCGTGGGGCGTGATCTGCACCGTGAGTGTCCGATGGTGCGACTGGATCCGCAGTACCGGCTTGAGTTTGGTGCTGGTGGCCGGATCGATGCCACCGGAGACCTTGCGAGAATGCAGCAGCAGATTGCCGCCATCTCGCCGGCGGACGCCGCGTCGTTTGCCGGATTTATGGCTGAAAATCGTGTCAAGCTGGAGCGATTTCGCCCCATACTTGAGTCGCCCTTCAGCTCGATTCTGGATCTTGTGCGTCCTGCAGTGCTGCAGGCGGCCCCCTGGGTTCGTCCCTGGCGTTCGGTCGCGGATGACCTCAGCCGTCATTTCTCTGATCCCCGACTGGTGACTGCGTTTTCGTTCCAGTCGAAGTATCTGGGAATGTCGCCATTTCAGTGCCCCAGCCTGTTCACCATTCTCGCGTTCCTCGAGTATGAGTACGGCGTCTGGCATCCGCTGGGCGGGTGTGCGGCAGTGAGCGAGCGGATGGCCACGATCGCTCAGGAGATGGGTGTTGAGATTCGCTACGGGGAAGAGGTGGATTCTCTGCAGTTTGACGGTCGACGGATTGTCGGCGTGCGAACCGCAGCGGGGGATCGTGCCTGCGACGCACTGGTCATCAACGCCGATTTCGCGCGGGCGATGGAGCGACTGGTGCCGGATGGATTACGACGACGGTGGAACAACCGTCGAATTGCGAATGCCCGGTATTCATGTTCAACATGGATGATGTATTTGGGTGTCGAGGGCCTGCAGAAGGATCTGCCGCACCACACGATCTACATCGCGAAGGATTACCAGCGTAACCTGCGGGAGATCGAGGAGGGTCGGGAACTGCCGGAAGATCCCTCGTTCTATGTTCAGAACGCCTGCGTCACGGATCCATCCCTCGCCCCTGGCGGCATGAGTACTCTGTACGTGCTGGTCCCCGTGCCCCACCAGAGCGAGCGGATTTCGTGGCCGGCACTTTCACTGCAATTCCGTGCGCGTGTGCTGCGGCAACTGCGGCGGATTGGTCTGGACGATGTCGAGCGTCGGATTCGTTTCGAGAAAGTGATTACCCCGGACGACTGGCAGCATGGCTACCAGATCTACCGCGGTGCCACCTTCAATCTCGCCCACAATCTCGGACAGATGCTCATGGGACGTCCGCAGAATCGCTACGAAGATCTGGATGGCGTCTATCTGACAGGTGGAGGCACGCATCCAGGCAGTGGCCTGCCGGTGATCTACGAGTCCGCCCGCATATCATCGCGTTTGCTGTGTGCTGATCTGGGGCTGGAGTTCCCGGAATACCGTGATTCACTGACCGAGTCTGAGGCTGGCAACTCACAGCGAAGGGCTGCCTGAGATGGAATTTGCGGGCGTGCGACAGGGGCAGGCGGAGTGGGCTGCGAGGCGTTTGCCTGAGCGGCTTGCCTGTCTGCGCCGTGCTCGGCTGCGACTGGCGGAAAGACCAGCGGAGCTGGCGGCCCTCGTTCCGCGCGATGATCTGGCCGAAACACTGGCGGCCGAGATCCTGCCGCTTCTCGATGCCATGCGCTATCTCGAACTGGCCTCCCGACGTGTGTTGCGTGAGCGACCAGCCGGGCTGCGGGGGCGTCCGCAGTGGCTCTGGGGCACAGCGGTCCGGATACTCCACGATCCTTTGGGAGTTGTGCTGATAATCGGACCTGCAAATTACCCGCTGATGCTGCCAGGGATTCAAATGCTGCAGGGCCTTGCTGCAGGTAATGCGGTGCTGATTAAGCCCGCCCCCGGCTGCAGTGCCGTGCTTGCACATCTGCGAGGGGTGCTGATTGAGGCCGGGGTACCGGAATCGGTACTGTGTATCCTTGGGGAATCTCCGGCGGATGCGGAAGCGGCCATCGCGTGGGGCGTCGATAAAGTCTTTCTGACAGGCTCGGCTGAGACCGGTCGCAGGGTGCAGCAGCGGCTAGCGGAGTGCGGTACCCCGGCGGTGATGGAGCTTTCCGGCTGCGATGCCGTGCATGTGCTGGAAGGTGCCAGTGAGCAGCTTGTGAGCTCCTGTGTGGCATTCGGGCTGGCATTCAACGGAAGTCGCACCTGTATGGCACCACGGCGACTTTTCGTGCGGAACACTGCCGCAGATGGTGTCATTGCCGGCATTTGCCGGGAACTTGCGGCGCGTGGCGCGACTGAGCAGTTACTGACGGGGCCGTCAGCGGAGCACGCCGCGTCGGCTGTGCGCGCAGCGCTCGCAGCAGGTGCGGTGCTGCGGCTGGGACGACTGGAATCCACCGGCGGCCGCGAGCTGCTCTACGGCCCTGTGATTCTGGATGGCGTACTCCCGCAGATGGAAGTCGCCCGGATGGATGCGTTTGTGCCGCTGCTATCGGTGCTGCGGACAGCCGATGAGGCTGCAGCCGTGCGGCTGTCTGCGGAATGTCCGTATGCCCTCAGCGCGGCGGTCTTTGGTCGCCTGTCCGTCTGTCGGCGATACGCCAGACAACTGGACGTCGGATGTGTGGTGATCAATGATCTGATTGTGCCGACGGCGGATCCGCGAGTGGCCTTTGGCGGGCGTCATCGGAGCGGTTTCGGGGTCACTCGCGGCGCCGCAGGGCTGCTCGAAATGACTCAGCTGAAGACCGTCATTCGAGCGCGTGGATTTTTCAGACCGCATCTGGATCGCCCCACACCGGCAGATGCAAAAGTGCTGGAACAGCTGATTGGTCTGGAACATGCCCGAAGCCCTCTGGCGAAGCTGGGGGCAGTTTGGGGGATGGTTCGGGCCGCATGGGAGCAACGTTCATTTCGAGTTTCGCTGAACAGGAGAGTGCGATGAAGTCTCAGACGGATGTGGTGGTCATTGGCAGCGGACTGGGTGGTTTGGCGGCAGCCTGTACGCTGGCTGCGAGAGGTCATCGTGTCACGGTGGTGGAAAAAAACGCGTGGGTCGGTGGCAAGGCCGCCATTCTGGAAGACCGGGGTTATCGGTTCGACATGGGCCCGACAATCCTCACCCTGCCATCGGTGCTGCGGAGAATTTTCAGCGAGGCCGGGAAACGCATCGAGGACTATCTGAACATGGTGCGTCTCGACCCGCAGTGGCGGTGCTTCTTCGAGGACGGCACACACTTTGACCTCGTGGAATCACTGCCGGCAATGCAGCAGCGGCTGCGGGAGTACACAGGCAGCGATCGCACCGGACAGGGCTACGAAAAGTTCATGGCCATTTCGAAACAACTGGACGAAGTCTCGCAGAGATTCTTCTTCTGGAAGAGCGTTGGCGGTATTGCCGATACGATGGATCTGAAGCAGTCGTTTTCACTGAGTGTGTTGAAGGACGTGCTGAGTCTGCGATTTGGCCGCACGGTCGCAGGAATGGTCCGGTCGCACATTCCCGATGCCCGAATTGCTCAGATGATGGACCATTTCACACAGTACGTGGGATCCTCCCCGGAGGCTTCACCGGCTGTGCTCTGCGGCATCGCCCACATGCAGACCAACGAAGGCATCTGGTACCCCATGGGCGGTACTCGAGCAGTACCTGAAGCCCTGCAGCGGCTGGGCAGAGAACTGGGCGTCCAACACCTGACTGGTCGCCAGGTGCGATCGATTAACGTGCAGGCCGGGCGTGTGGCGGGAGTGACTCTGGAAGGCGGTGAGGTGCTGCAGGCCGGAGTTGTCGTGTCGAATTCAGATTGTGTGAGGACCTGCGAAGAGCTGCTGCCAAAGTCCATCGCCTCGAAGTTTTTGTCGAAGCGCAATTTTGAGGCAGCCTGCTCCGGTGTGGTCCTGTACCTCGGTCTGAAAAAGCGTTACGAACATATCCTGCATCACAATTTTGTGTTCAGCCGCGATCCGCATGTGGAATTTCATCAGATCTATGAACGGGGCGAGCCGGCAGACGATCCGACCTGCTACGTGTGTGCCCCTTCGCTGTCAGGCGATCATGTGGCGCCGGCAGGCGGCGAGGCTCTGTATGTCCTCGTACACACCCCATATCTCAGATCCCATCACGACTGGAGCCGGATGCTGCCGAAGTATCGCGATGTGATTGTACAAAAGCTCAAACGCGTTGCGGGCATGGAGGATATTGAGGAACGCATCGAGGTTGAACATGCACTGACGCCGCAGGGCATTCACGAGCGTTATCACGTGCTGAATGGAGCGATTTATGGTCTGGCCAGCCATGGTCGGTTCCTCGGAGCGTTCAAGCCGGCCAATCGCGTAACCGAGCTGCCGGGGCTCTATCTCGCCGGTGGATCGGCCCACCCGGGACCAGGCATGCCGATGGTGATGATGTCCGGCTGGATCGCCGGGGACACCGTGGATCAGGATCTGGGTGGAGCATCACAGCGGCAAACCCGGGCTGCCTGACGTTAAGGAGTCCAGCAGGGGCCGGCCCAATGGCGTTGACGTTCTCTCCAGTTCTGGGAAAAGGCAGAACACAACTCGGGCGAGCGAGGCTCCTGCCGAGCCGCCGAACTCTGGTCCGCGTTGTGAGCTTTCGCCTGTGTTTTTGCGGAGCGGCGGGGATGGGTGCAGTGCTCGCGGAAGAAATGCGGCTCAGCGGAAGCTTCACCCGCCCGGCACCACACTTCGGCCGAAACTTAAGGCCATTGGGGGCCGGCCAGTGAGTGATTCATGGGGTTCGCGTGTTCTGAACCGGGGCTTCCGCAGGTATGTGCGGCGTTTCGTGAAATCGTCGTTCAACTCCGTGCGGGTATCCGGTTCTGAACATGCCCTCGGCCTGCCGCCGGGCTCAGTGGTTGTCTACGTGAATCACCCAGGCTGGTGGGATCCCATGGCAGCCGTGCTGTTCACGGATCTGCTGCTGGCCGGCCGCAGATTTGCGGCGCCGATGGATGCCGCCGCCCTCGCGCGTTACCCGGTGCTGGAGAAACTGGGTTTCTTCCCGGTGGAACGAGATTCGGCTGCTGGCGCTCGTGAGTTTCTGCGGCACAGCCGGAGGGCCCTGGCCGATGGCCGCACGGCGTTGTGGATCACGCCGGCCGGCAGGTTTCACGATGTGCGGGAATCAGTGAGTTTCCAGCCAGGTCTGAGTCATCTTGTGGACCGGGACTTTGGCGGTAGTGTGCTGCCGGTCGCGCTGGAATATGTGTTTTGGAATGAGCGTCGCCCGGAGTTGCTGGCGAAATTTGGACCGCTGATCGAGCGCCGGGAGTTGCCGGAGGAGCGCCCGGCGAGGACGGCCTTTTTTGAACTGCGCCTGGCGGAACAGCAGGCGGCGCTCGCAGGTCTGGCACTCGAACGCAGCGGCACAGGGTTTGAAGAACTGCTTGCGGGGAAAGGGGGCATTGGCGGAGCCTATGATGCCTGGAGGCGACTGAGCTGCTGGCTGCGCGGTGACAGATTCGATGCTCGACATGAAACGGGAAGTGAAGGAGTCGGGGAATGAACGCTGACTGGCCACTATTCCTGCAGGCCTGCTGTTTCGGCGCGACTCTGGGAGTAGCACTACTGTTCCTGAGCAATCTGCTGCAGTTTCGCAGAGCACCGGCACTGGCTGCGGCAAAGCAGCAGCCGGAGCCTCTGCGTGTTTCCGTACTGATTCCGGCAAGGAATGAGGCGGACCGCCTGGCGGGAACTTTGGAATCGCTGGCGAGCAGCCGGGAAGTCGACCTCGAAGTGCTTGTGCTCGACGACGAAAGTACCGACGGCACGGACAGGCTGGTGGACTCGTGGACTGGTCGGGACGGTCGGGTGCGGCTGCTGCGGGGACGTCCCAAGCCTGCGGGCTGGAGCGGCAAGCAGTGGGCCTGCCAGCAGCTGGGCGAGGCGGCACGACACACGGAACTGGTATTTGTGGACGCAGACGTGCGATTGACTGCTGATGCAATCGCGAGAACAGTACGTTTTCGGCAGCACCTTAAAGTGGATTTACTGAGCGGGTTTCCACGACAGCGTGTGGTGAGTTTTGGTGAGCAGCTGCTGATTCCTCAGATGCACGTCATTCTGCTTTGTTTTCTGCCATTTGTGCTGATGCGGCGAACGCGGATGGTGGCGGCTTCAGCGGGTTGTGGCCAGTACATGGCGACCTCCGCAGACAGTTGGCGGACCGTGGGCGGCCATGGGGCGATCCGGGAATCGCTGCACGATGGAATTCGTCTGCCGCGGGCGTATCGGGAGCGGGGGTTACGGACGGACGTTTTCGACGCGACAGACATTGTGGAATGCCGAATGTATGGCTCTTTTGGGGAAACATGGCGGGGGCTGTTGAAAAATGCGGTGGAGGGCTTTGCGAAGCAGCCGCTGTTGCTGGTGATGACCGTACTGACCGTGCTGACCTCGGTGCTTCCGTCGCTGGAAGCTGCGGCCCTGATTTATCGCGGAGCGGGGCAGGCCGAAGCCGTCTGGGTGGCAGTCTGCGTGCTGCTGAGCTATCTTCCGCGTCTGGTGTGTTGCCTCTGTTTTGACGGGGCCTGGGGGGTATTGTTGCTGCAGCCGGCAGCGATGCTGCTGTTTCTGGCGGTGCAGTGGACGGCGTGGATTCGCAGTCTGCTGGGACTGGGTGTGCAGTGGAGATCGCGAACCTATGAAGCAGCGGGCCCATGATTGATCGTGCCTCTCCAATACTCAGGCTGGACGCAGTCCGCAAATCATGGCGTGGCCGTGAGGCCCTGCGGGGAATTTCGCTGGAGCTGTATCCAGGCGAGCTGCTGGGCTTTTTTGGTCCGAACGGAGCCGGCAAGACAACCATGATCCGTTGTATTGCCGGCCTGGTTGCTCCGGACAGCGGCAGGATTGAGTTGCGGGTGCCAGAGGGCTTCAGCGGCTCAAAAACGGTGCGACCGGGACTGGTGCCGCAAAACATCGCCGTCTATCCGGATCTCACCGTGCGGCAGAATCTGGAGGTCTTCGGGCGTCTTGAGGGCGTTTCACGACAACTGCTCCGCGAGCGAATCCCGGAGGTGCTCGAGTGGGCGGCACTCACGGACCGCGCCCATTCGCTGGCAAAGACATTGTCCGGGGGCATGCAGCGACGCCTGAATATCTCCTGCAGTGTGCTGCATCGTCCTGCGGTGCTGCTGCTGGATGAACCGACCGTCGGGGTCGATCCACAAAGCCGCGAGCGAATTTATGCGATGATGCAGCAGCTGAAAGAGCAGGGTACCGCTGTACTCATCACCACCCATCAGCTGGAGGAAGTCGAAACGCGCTGCGATCGAATCGTTGTGATTGACCATGGGACAATCGTGGCCGAGGGACAGCTGGAAGAGCTGATTCTCAAAAGTCTGGGCCTGCCGCATCGGGTAGTGCTGGAATTTGGTCGGGCAGTGGCGGACGAGCTGCCAGGATTTGAACTGGACGCTCAGCGAACATCGGCTGTCTGCCGGCTCGCCGACATGCAGCAGTTGCCGCAAATCCTGCAGGTGCTCTCTCAGCTGTCGCAAACGCCACAGCGGATTGATGTCCGCAGCTACGGTCTCCAGGACGTGTTCCTGGCGCTCACCGGAAGGAGTCTGCGGGAATGATGCTCACCATTCTGCGGATTCAGTACCTGCGGCTGCGGAATAATCCGCTCGAGCTGCTCCTTGTGTTCGTTATGCCGGTGCTGTTTTTCAGCATCTTTGCGATGATTTTCAGCCGGGGAATTGCAGCGGGTACGGAGCAGCCGGTGCGTTTGGGACTGGCGGTACCGGATCGGACAACGGCAGCCGCTGCGCTGCTGGATGCGCTGGGCGACGCCGAAGCTGTGGAATGCAGCGAACTGGAACTCTCGGCGGAGCAGAAAAATGAGTCAGCAGTGAATACTGCGATTGAGCGTGCTCAGAATTCAGGCCGGTATGATCTGATCCTGCAGTTGCCGTGGGGCTTTGATGATTCAGCGGAGGCTGCAGCCGCCTCCGGAGATACGCCGGAAATTCGTGTGATCACAGACGGTCAGAATGCGATGGCCGTCGCCATTGTCACTTCGCGTCTGAAGGAGTATTACGCCCGCAGAAGAATGCAGGAAGCTGCTCAGGCCCTGCAGGCGGTGGTTTCACGCCCCCGTGGGATTGAGCCAGCTGCCGCAACAGTTGTCCCGCCCGGCCCTGCACCGAAAAATGCGGTCGCGGCAGAACCACCACCGTCCTTTCCGCGGCCACCGGAGCCGGACGAGATCTTCAGTACACCACCGGCTGACAGACTCCTCGATGAACGGTCGAATCGCCTGATTACAGTCTGGGATCCACCCGCACTGGAATTGCAGCTGCGTCCCGAGGAAGACATGCCGCAGACAGCTGCTGTGGAGCCCGCTCCGGAAACACCGGTGCCGACGGCTGTGAATGATCAGGCGGAAGCTGTTCGCATTGAAATCCTGAATCCCCAGGCGGATGGTCGAGTAAATCCACGGATTGCCATGTATGCCGCGGGAATCGCGGTGCTGTTTCTGCTGTTTGCCTGTACCGGACATGCGGGAACCATGCTGGAGGAGGCGGAATCAGGTACGCTGGACCGGATACTCGCCAGTCACGCGGGCCTGCTGCAGATTCTGGGGGGCAAATGGCTGGGCATCTTCTTTATGGGCTGTCTGCAGCTGACAGTGATGTTCGTGTTCGCGGATGTGGTCTTTGGCATTGAACTGCGAAGACATCTCAGCGGATTTGCGGTGATGGCGGTGTGCACTTCTGCCGCCACCAGCGGATTTGCCCTGCTGCTGGCAACACTCTGCCAGTCTCGCGCCCAGCTGAATGCGGCGGCTACCGTGATCATCCTCAGCATGTCGGCAATTGGCGGCAGCATGATTCCGCGATTTGTGATGAGCGAGCGAATGAAGGAACTGGGACGCTGGAGCTTCAACGCGTGGGCACTTGACGGCTTTCAAAAAGTTTTCTGGTTTCGCACGCCGCTGTCTGAGCTGCAGACAGAAGCGGCAGTTCTGCTGGGAAGTGCAACCATTATGGCAGTTCTGACACTGGTGTTTTCAGGACGCTGGAAACGGGGGATGTAAGCGTGGTGCAGGCAATCCCGAAAACAGATTCTGCAGGCAATCACGGCCGCCTGCTCGGGTTGGCGGGAGTGATTCTGGTGACAGCGGCTGCCCTGTGGCTGGGCTGGCCACGTCCGCCCGAATCGCCGCCGGTTATCACTGAATCCCCCAGGCAGTCGACAACCATTGCACACGATACGCAGGCCCCTCCCGCCACCCTCGCAGTACCCGCAGCTCCCACTGACCAATCCGTTGTCGTACGAGTGTCGGGATTAAAATCAAAGTCCGCATCCGTGATGGTGGCCGTGTTTCTGAATGCTGACGGATTCCCCGACGTCACCGCCGCGGACAGCAAGGCGGAACAAAACGCGGACAGTGAGCTCGTGGAAATTGAACTGAAGTTGCCCCTGTCGGGAATGGCAGCAGTCGCCGTATTTCAGGACCTCGATGGCAACGGAGTGCTAACCAAAAACGTCGTGGGGTTGCCGACGGAGCCCTACGGATTTTCTCGAAACGCGAGGGGAACATTCGGCCCCCCGGCCTTCGACGCAGCCGCAGTGGATCTCGCCGCAGTATCAGAGCCGCTGCAGATTACGGTGCGGTGAACGCACGCTCTCTCAAATTTGCCCGACCTGCTGCACAGATTAAGTCTGTACAAGACTGGCGGACCAGGCAGTGGCCATTCCATTCAGGATCACCGGGAGCCACGCAGCGGTGTCGGGGCTGATAAGATCCCCATTTCCGATCGCGATGCAGGCAATCGAAAGCCCGTAGAAGGCACCGAGCACGGCGGCACAAACGGCGAGATTGGTAATCAGACTGTGGGATTCGCGTCGCAGCACGAGCGGCAGTGCCAGGGAAATACTGAGCAGACAAAGGATGGGGCGAGTCAGACGGGAGTGCAGCGCAAGACTCTGGTTGCGCACCGGGATCACTCCCGCAGCCGGTTTGCGAATGCGTTCCACAAGCTCCGCGGAAGAGAGCAGGCGAATGTTGCGTCCGCCACTGCAGAGGTAGTGAAAAGTTACGTCGGAGACGACGAAAACATCCTTGCCGCTGGCGGTGGGAACGATGCGCTGTCGTCCCTCGGCCGTGAGCGTTCCTGTGTCAAGCACTCCGGTGACTTTTCGCAGCAACCAGCCGTTCTTTCCGGGAGCCTCAGCAGGGGAGGAAACCCACGAGGCCTTCTCAGCTTTCAGGATGAAGGGGCGTTTCGTGAGCCTTCCTTCGCGAAATGCAAAGCGGGGCCCGACAAGCGTGCCCGACGCAGGCAGCACATGGTCACCGGCAATGTGCATCAGATCGTTGCTGTAATCATAAACCGGATCAACCCGCTGAATCTCTGCGGTGCGACTGCCACGGGGAGTCTGCAGCCGGACGGCCAGCGAGGGGATGAACAATTCCTGATTGAGAATCAAAGCCGCGTTGAGGAGCAGTGCGGTGAACAGCAACGGGCGAAGAAGTCGGAAAGCAGGTATGCCAGCCGCAAGCAGGGGAAATGTCTCTGAACTCTTTCTGAGAAGTGCAACGACCGTCACGGCGGAGACCACAATCAGGATGGGGCCCGCCATCTCAAAAAAATCAAAAGCGCGGTAGAAGTAATACTCGCCAATGCGACGAAACAGTTCCAGCTCTCCGCCGGAAACAGTGGTGTCTCGGGCAATGTTTTCCTGGAACTCGTCAATGTTCATGAACAGATCAATGACGATGAACAGCCCGAGCGTGGCGACAAACAGCAACACAAAAGTGTGCAGAAATCGGCCTGTGACATAGCGGTCAAAGGTAGTCAGCATGCGTCCCTGCCTGCAGCCCCGCGCCGAGTCTGGCAGGCTGCCTGTTGGTGAGTTCCCGAGACTGAATTACACAGGAAATCGCCCTGAGCGGTCAAGAGACGATTGAATCAGGCTGGCAAATCTGGCGAGGTCGTTTCCGAGGGCGATGGATTCTTCGTGGGAAAGCAGACCACGGCCGAAACGGACAAGATTAAAGGCAGCTGCGATACGCATCGGAAGATCCTGAAGACCGGCCCCGGAAAGCTGGGGACCAAAGGTATCCAGGGCCAACTGGGCGTTCTCGCGAGCCGTCGCAGACTGCGGCATCACCAATCCACCGCGTTCACAGAGTTCGCAGAACTGAGAATAGAAGCGAATTACCGACCGCACGTGCGTGCGGCTGGTCAGGAATCGATCACGGAAGGCTGTGAGCAGGCGTTTCGCCGCGCCTCGCTGAAGTGACCGCATGAAGAGTCCGGTGAGCGTAATCAGCAGGATCCAGGCGGCGGCCGTTCTCAGCGTGAGTGTTCCCGAGGACGGGGCAAACAGTGCAACAAAGAACTCACGAATAAATGGCCAGATCCCCTGGCGGCGAATGCGTTCAAACGCATCACGGGCAGCCTGCAGAATGGGGGCAAAAATCGCCCGCTGCCGGTCTGCATTCATGCTGTTGACGCTCCCCTTCCAGAAGTCGCTGATGGCGGCCTGAAAACCGGAAAGCAGGGAGCGTTCGGCAATGCTTCGTCGGGAATCCACGCGAGCAGCAAAGGGAGTCGGGTCGAAGGCCACCCAGCGTCCCCCAATCCACGCTTCACCCCACGCGTGGGCGTGGCGTTCGAGGACCTCGTAGCGCTGCTTTTCAGGATTCCATTCGCAGCCACTGTAGCCCGTCACCAGCCGCGCTGGGATGTCCATGGCCTGGAGCAGCAGCACGGCAGCAGAAGCATAATACTCACAATGCCCCGCCCGCGACTCAAACAGAAAGTATTCAAGAGGATCCTGGTTGAAGGGCACCGTGGGCTGTTCGAGTGTATAGCGAAAACCGTTGGCCGGATTAAGCCAATCAAGAGTCCTGCGCAGACGGATGCTTTCAGACAACCTGCGACCAGGCGAGCCCCCAAGACGCGTGGCGAGTTCGTAAAGACGCGGCAGGCGACCGATAAAGTCCGCCATCCGATAGTACTGGCGGGCCTGCCGATCAAGCCGGGCCACAGTGTGCTGCTGCACCGCCGACGGCAGACGCGGATCAACATCCCAGAATGGCCATGCGACCTCCGGCTGCAGCTGCAGCGACGGGCACTGGATAATCAGCGTCACCGGAGCAGGTGGAGCGGTCACGGAACCAGGCCCCGACCACGTCAGCATATTGCTCAGAGAACGCAGGTTGATGGTGCGCCCCGCGGGCGGAATGATGCGGGCAACCGGATGGGGTGCCAGCACAACTCGGCTTTGGGCCCCCAGAGCCGTCAGGGTGACTTCGTGGAGTGCTCCCATCTGGGGGAACGGTCGATTTTCGTCCGGCACATCAAACTCCGGCGAAGTCGACACCCAGCGGCCACGGTCATAGGCGGCAAATACCAGTCCACGCAGGCGAAATTCCTCTGTCTGCAGAGATTCCTCAAGCACTTCCACAGACTGTGGTGTGCGTGTCGGCAGACTGCGTACCTGAAAGGTGAAGGCCAGTCGGTTACTCTGGAGCAGCGAACCGGTTTGGCCAAGGCGGACACTGTCGGAAAAGCCGCTGCGGCGACTTCCGGTTGCTCCGGCACCTTCTGCAACCGCCAGTCCGAGACCGCCGGATACCCAGATACGCGGGAAGGCGGCAAATACAAACAATCCGACAAGTACTGAGAGCAGCCATGAGCTGATGGCGGAACAGATGAAACGCCAGCCAGTCCAACTCTCAGCAGGATCTCTGTCCAGCCCGTGGCGAATGACAACACTCAGGGGCGCCTGAACAGTCGCGCCGGGCGAGGTTTTGGAGGAGAGTCCGAGAAACCTGCGGAGGAATCTCAGGGCGCGGCGACGCAATGATTCGCGGGCACGCTGGTCAGATGGCAGCTCAGTGCGCGCAGCTGATGACTGCTGATTGTACCACACAGCCGCACGATGCAGCGAAAACACAGAAAGCGTCCAGATCATCAGGAGTGACATCAGAAACAACGCAATGCCGAAACCGACACTGGCGGTGAGAACCCCGGCAGTGGTTATCTGGAGCACTGAAAGTGCAGCAAGCCACCAGTACTGCCGGGGCGTTTTCTGCATTCCCAGCACAATCCAGGTGAGGTACACAAGAAAATCAGTTCCCGCCGCAAGCCGCTGGAAGTTGGAGTCTGCAAAGCTGTGGGCAGCAGCAGCCAGTGCCACGATCCCCAGCAGGTTGGCAGTGAGCGTGGACAGAAGCCGGCGGCGTTGATAATCGACATGGTAGAGTGCGAACGCGGCAATCAGGGGCGAAAACGCGGCGGGAAAAATACGCGACAGACTGCTGGCAAGAATCAGTCCGGAAAGACCGCAAACGAGACCAATACTGATCAGGAACGTGGCTGCAAGACGCTGGTCAGCCGGGGCGCGAGTCGCTGTCTTCATGGGGCTGCCTCACGATTTTCAACGAACCATGCGGCGAGGTTAGGCTGGAGGCAGGGCAGGATTTCCAGTCGTGTGATCAGCTGCGGGTCGAACCGCTGCTGGGTGGTAGAGAGCGTTGCGAGTGTTTCGCGAGCAGTCTCCGGTCTGGGGGTGATCAGCAGCAGCTGCTGGGGCGAAGCGTTCGCACTGGCAGCCGCCTGCAAAAGCTGGAGCAGGGGAGGGGCCGGAGCAGACCTGCAGATCGCAAGGGCTCGCAGCGCAGACTCGCGGAATGCGACAGCCCCCTGAACGTCGACGTCCTGGAGTTCGTGGCCGGCAATCAACAGCCGATGGTGACCAGCCGTGCTGCGCTGAGCCTGCTCAACGCAGAGCGTTGCTGCGAAGGAAATCGCGGTTTCGAGGTCGTCCGCGGAGGCGGCCGCGGCAGAACACAAATCGAGGAGCAGCACGAGTTCTGCCTGACGATTCTGCTGGTGTTCACGCACCATCAGCGCCGCGTTGCGGGCAGAGCTGCGCCAGTGCACCGCACGGCGGTTGTCTCCGGGGCGATATTCACGAATGCTGTGGAATTCGTCGTCCATGAGTCCAGTGCGAGGTGCCGTGGCGGACTGAGAATCCTGCAGACGACGGTCCCGCTGCTGCCATGCCGGCAGCAACCGGCCAAGGGCTGGATAAACAAACAGCTCCGCTGACTGTTCAAACGTCTGCCCCCGCTCGCCAATCCCCAGCGGGAAACGACTGGACAAACGCAGCGGCCCAAAACGATAGACCCCACGCCTGGGCAGGGAGAGCTGATAGCCGGCCGAACGGGTGCCGCAGGGAGCAACCCGCACGAATACCACGCGAGGCTCGGCAAGAACACCGTCGCCCAACATCAGATCGCGAACTTCCACCAGCCTCGATGACAATCGTCGCTTGTGATTGGTGATGCTGACTTCCACCGTGAAAAAACAGCCGGCCGGTGCGGAATTTGGGAGTGTCCGGGAAACCGTGATCCGCGAAAGCATGGCCACCACAACCCAGCCATTGAGTACAAAACCGCCGGCCATCAGACCAAACACCAGCAACAGCGTGTTGCCGGTGTCCGGATTGCCGCCAGTTAGTGCGGCGACGGCAATAATCAGCATCATGGCCAGACAGATGAGTCCTTCCCGCGGCACCAGCACTCGTGGGCCAAACCCGAATCGCTGTGCCAGAACTGCCAGACGCTGACCCACAACAGCAGAGAGAATCGCCAGCAGCAGGAAGACAATGCCCAGTCCGATCAGGACCAGACGCCCCTCTTCGGGAAATCCCGGAAAATTAATCGGCAACACAAAGGCCGCAAGAAAGCTGGCGGTGGCGGAAAGCAGCTGGACCACCATCCCCGCGCCGACAGAAATCGGAAGGACTCGATTTTCACTGCGATTTGCTGACATGACTGCAAATCCCGCCACGGGATGCCGGCCAGACGAAAGCACCTGGATTATTCAGGACTGCGGGGATCCAATTCAGACATCACATCGGAATCAGCCTGCGCCGCCTGCTGGTCAAAATCCAGCGTTCGCTGACGGTCGGCCTGACCCGTGAGTTCACGAAACAAAAAGCTGGGCTGGATGTCCTGGTTCCCCTGATACTTTCCAGTCTTGTACTCCGTGATCGCACCCTCGACGGTGTGATAAAAAATCTGACAAACCTGAACTGCCGGATAGATGCGAATTGGCTGAATCGCAATCATTTCCAGCGTCCAGTATCCGCAGAAGCCCACGTCACCGAAGCCCGCGGTCACGTGCACAAACATCCCCAGCCGACCGATCGACGAACGGCCTTCGAGCATCGGGACCAGATTGCGAGTTTCCGTGTATTCCATCGTCCGGCCCAAATACATCTGGTTGGGCTGCAGTACCAGCCCTTCAGGGGGGATGAGAATCCGCCGAAAACGATTGGGCCGCCGCATATCAAGCACGATTTCTTCGTACACCAGAAGTTCATCGTGGAGGCGGAGATTGTAGCTGTTGGGATTGAGCTGTTCGTCGTGAAATGGCTCGATCCGAATATCACTGCCCAGCCGAGCTTTGATTTCAGAGCCGCTGAGAATCATGGCACACCTGCGGTACCGGTCACGCTGGCCCCGGTCGGAAGGATGGGAAAAAAGACAGGCAGGTGTGAAGGTTAGGTGAGGAAGGAGCAGGAATCAACCAGCAGGCAGGAGAAGAGAGAAGTTGGAACGATCGAGTACGCTGTGATTCAGGCAGTGTGTTGGCAGGCAGGGATTCTACCGGGATCCGCCGCGCACTGAGTCGCCCCACATGAGCCGCCGAGCGGCAGCCCGCGGCCCTCGCTTTCTGTTGTTTCAGATGTTTTGGAGGCCCCGGTTTCCATTAACACGCCTGGTCTCGATCATGAAAGGCGTGCGGTCGATGTCAATCGGCCGGTACCGCCCTGGTACGCTCGTGCCGCACCGCTGGTCCCGCCCATACGCAACGTGACCGGGGGATTGACATCTCCCGCTCGCCTCGTTGCGATGGGGCAAACGCATAGGCCCGCCGGGCGGAAAACCAATGGCCTGGAAATTCCTTGAAACTCAGTGAAAAGCGGGTGCGGCGCGGGAGAGCGAGAAAAATGAGAAGTGGAAAGCGACGGACTGCCCCCAGTATGCGGAATGCGATAACACACCGCGCTTCGACGCTCACACTGGTGCCGCGGAACTTCTCACTTCTCACTTCTCACTTCTCACTTCTCACTTCTCACTTCCAACAACCAGCCCCGCCGCTTTTTGCCGCCCGGTGTTATTCCAGTTGCCTTACGGTTGGCGCTGGGGGGGCGCAACGGTGTACTCCGGAGCAGGATGAAAGGATATTGCAGCAGCCTGCCGGTTACATACTTCGGCGCGATCTGGCCGCAAAAAACGCCCATAGGCGTGCGGTCGATGTCAATCGGCCGGTGCGGCCAATGGCCTTGGGGTTCTCTGAAATTCTGTGAAAAGACGGTTGAAGACCTGGGACGGCGAGGCTCCTGCCGAGCCGCTGAACGCTGGTCCACGCTATGATCACTTGCCAGCGTTTTTGCGGCGCAGCAGGGATCGATGAAACGCTCGCGGCAGGGATGCGGCTCAGCAGGAACTTCGCCCTGGGATGGCAAAAACAACAAAACCCAGAAAGGATTACACACAGTATTCCTGCACGCGTCGTGTTAACCCGAGTGCTGAATTCCCTGCGTTTCTCTGTGAAACTCTGTGTACTCTGTGGTCAAGAAAGAACTCCCTCCGCGCGCCGTCTCACCATCCCAGCTTCGCCCTCTCGGCAATGCGTGGTGCCAGAAAGCCAAGGCCATTGGCCGGTGCGGCCCTGGTGCGTTCCTGACGCGGTATTGGCCGCGCGGACGCGCACCGTTACCGGGGGATTGACATCCCCCGCTCGCCCTGTCACGTGGGGCGGAGTCCGAAAGACGACTTCCGGTGTTCTTAACACCGTTTCGCCATCCCAGGGCGAAGCTGGGATGGCGAAAACAACGAAATCCACGAGCATTTACACCCATTTACCCTGCACGCGTCGTGTTAACACGAGTGCTGAATTCCCTGTGTTTCTCTGTGAAACTCTGTGTGCTCTGTGGTTGAAAAGGAACTCCATCCGCGCACCGTTTCGCCATCCCAGCTTTGCCCTCCCGACGCCCCGGATGACAAAAAGTCGAGGCCACTGAGCGTTGGACCACCCTCTCCGGAATCCACGGAGAGGGTGGCCGACCCGACCCGTCGGGAGGGCATCAGAACGGCGGGGAATTGTCATCATCGCTGTCGCTGTAGGCATGGACCGGCGATTCAGCAACCACCGCCGGTGAACCTGCACGCTGAGGGTCCGCGTATTCGAAGCCAATCGCTTCTACCGACAGGAAAAAACGCACTTCGCTGGACGGGTCACGCTGCCAGCGACGACCGGTGAGTCGTCCTGTGACGCGAATGGAATCGCCGACGTGGAGCGAGTTGGCGGCGTCGCAGAGGTCTCCAAGGAAATCGAGCGGAATGAAGTTGACCATTTTTCCGCGAGCCTGCTGCAGCACAACAAGACGCTTGCGGAAACCCTTTTGGCCATAGGCACGGGTGGGTTCGATGAGGTGAATTTGGCCGGAAAGAATCATTTCTGACATAGAAGGAGCCTTTGCAAAAACCACGCGATAGACAAAACATTTGTCACCCATAGGGTGATATGCATGATATACGCAATCACGGCCCAATCAAACAGAAAACAGGGAAAACAGGGAAAATAAGCAGAATCCGCAAGAGCACCCGCAGGCGATCCGAGACTCAGGGGCTCGCAGTCGGTGGCTGTGAGCTGTCAACAGCCGGCCGACGCGGCTGCGATTCACAGGCCGCAGCCGCAGCTGACCACATGGCAGCCAGCTGCGGACGATTCATCCGGCGACAAATCTCCGCCAGCTCCCACCGCACTGCCGCGTTATCGGGCTG
>JBEAUF010000027.1:0-4966 GCA_041161565.1 Planctomycetota bacterium
GCAGTGTGGCGTGCGGCCGATGTCAATCGGCCGGTGCGGCCCTGGTGAGCTGCGGCTGCGGTGTTGGCCGCGCGGGCACGCACCGTTACCGGGGGATTGACATCCCCCGCACGCCCTGTAATGGGGGCGGAGTCCGAAAGACGACTTCCGGTGTTCTTAACACCGCTTCGCCCTCCCGACACTGCGTCTTGCCAGAAAGCCAATGCCATTGGACTTCCGCCCTGCGGCTCATGCGTGTTTTCTTACTTCTCACTTCTTATTTCTCACTTCCCTCTCCTCTCTACTTTCTACCCTCTACTCTCTCGCGCAGCGTGGCTTCCGCCCAATGGCATTGGCTTTCTGGTGTTTCGCATGCTTTGGAGGACTCGCTCTCCGTTGAAACGTCTCGACCCGATCATGCAGGACGTGCGGTCGATGTCAATCGGCCGGTAAGACACTGGTGTGCTCCTGCTGTGCCGCTGCCTGCGCGATTACGCACCGTTACCGGGGGATTGACATCCCCCGCACGCCCTGTAACGTGGGGCGGAGTCCGAAAAACGACTTCCGGGGTTCTTAACACCGTTTCACCATCCCAGGTTTGACCTCAGGCGCCAGCGGTTTACTGACAATTCCCCACTGGTTGCGACCCCTGAATTTGCCGTTTCGCACCGAATATGGGGGTTTTTGTATTGGCGGAGTGTTCAAAATCTGCCAGGATTTTGGGGCAACTCTCGTCATGGATGGCGTGGGTCTTCTGCGTGGAACAGCGGAAGGTGTTCGGGTAATGGATTACCATATCAGACCAGCCGGCCGGATGTGTGCAGTGTCAGGCCGCGCCTTTCGTCCTGGCGAATCCTGCTGGTCGGTGCTGCTCGAAAAGTCCGGTGACGTGGTGCGTCAGGACATCTGCGACGAAGCATGGAGCGGCCCCCCTGAAGGCTCCATTGGTTACTGGCGGTGCCTCGCCGGTGGTACAGCGGAAAGCCAGCGTCCGAAGCTCACGGCTGACGGAATGTTCCAGACCTTTCTGCAGCTGTATGAATCACCAAACCGTGTGCAGCAGCAGTACCGCTACATCCTTGCGTTGCTGTTACTGCGAAAACGTCGGCTGATTCTGGAGGAGGTCGTGGATCAGGACGACAGGCCGGTGATGCGATTGTCGGGGAGTGGAGGTGAGGGGCCGTTTGAGATTCCGGAAGAGGAGTTGTCCGAGACTGAGATGCTGCGTTTGCAGCAGCAGTTGCTGGGAGGGGACCAGATAGCCGCTTGAGTATTGGCTGCCTGTTGCAGCCGGAGGACAGGGATTTCGCCATGCGTCGTGGGATGCTGATACTGCTGGCTCTGCTGCCGGTCCTTGCGGGCTGTCGCTGGGGCCTGTTCGCGCCCCGGAAGTTCCCCCAGGCTCCTCCCCCTGTGCTCTCCGCGGAAGCAACGGTGGAAGAAATTGTGGTCCATCTGAATGCTCGGATTGAGCGGCTGAGGTCCTGGCGTTGTGGTGACACGAAGGTGTACCTGCGGATGCCCGATCTGCCGATGCCCCAGCGGCTGAGTGGATCTCTGGCCTGCGAATCCGGGGGACGGTTTCGGCTGGTGGCCGGCAACGTGGTTGGGGTGCACGCGGATCTGGGTTCGAATGAAGAACAGGGCTGGGTGTATGTCAAGCCCGGCGAATCGGTGGTACTCACATGGCGCCACGAAGACGCGTGGATGCTGACTGAGCTTATGCCGGGCTTTCCGCAACTGGATCCGGCATGGCTCCTGCAGCTGCTGGGGCTTGAACCTTTGCGGCCTGAGGATTATCAGCTGGAAGAGGACCAGGGGAAAAGACGCCAGCTGTGGTTGTCGAGCAATGGCGGTGGACTTCCCGGTGTGCAGCGACGGCGGATACTAGTGGACCGGGGGCTGGGTGAAGTGCGGGAGCAGGTGTTGTACGGCAGTGACGATGCGGTGTTGGTGAAGGCAGTGCTCCGCGAATACGAGGGTGCGGCCGGTGAAAAGCTGCCGCATCAGTTGCAGCTGTTGTTTCCGCAGACCGAGACCGAGCTGACGCTGACTTTGGGACGCATTGAAGTCAATCCGAGACTCTCGGCCAATCTCTGGCAGCCGCCGTCCGGGGGCATTGCTCAGACCGTTGATTTGCGGGATCTGCAGCGCTGGTCGGAGCGGCAGCGCGTCGAACGCGGCTCAATAACCGGAGTGTCGCGGGGGACTGCCGAGTTTGATGCAGCAATGCTGGACGGAGATTTGCCGGCGGTTGGAGCCGTCACGCCGCTGGATGGTGACCGGAGTGCGGCGGGGGCCGCTGCCCAGACCTTCGACCAGTCGGCTGACGCTTCTGCGGTGCCTGATTTTGACGTTCCTCGTCGACGACGGTGGTACTGGCCGTGGCAGAGATGAACGGATTCGGTTGGGCCCGTGGTGCTGACTGTCCGTAACCTGGTTCCTGGTGTGTCGATTGTTGCGGGAGGGAAGGTGATGCGGAGCATACAGTCCGGCAAACGGGTAGCTGCAGTGCTGGCGGTTCTGGCGGTGCTGGTGTTGCCGGAGTCTGTGTCGGGTGATGAGCCGGCCGGTGGTGCGGGGCGCGGGGCGGTGGTGGAGGTGAGTGCGGCGGCAGCTGAACTGCATGCCGGAGGCATGTTGTTTGACGGCCATAATGATCTCCCCTGGGAGATTCGTTCGCGGGGGAATGCCTCGTTTGCGGAACTGGATATCAGCCAGTCTCAGCCATCACTGCATACCGACATTCCACGACTGCGTCAGGGAGGAGTGAAGGCCCAGTTCTGGTCGGTTTACGTACCCGCGGAGACCGAAGACACCGGCGACGCGCTGCTGCAGACGCTCCAGCAGATCGCCATTGTGAAGGCCATGTACAAACGTTATCCGGAAACGTTCGAAGCGGCAGCCACGGCGGACGATGTGGAGCGGATTGTGGAGGCCGGCCGGATTGCTTCGATGATGGGAGTTGAGGGCGGCTACAGCATGGAGAGTGACGTGGCGAATCTGGAGCGGCTCTACCGCGAAGGCTGTCGCTACATGACGCTCACCCACTCCCGTTCCCTGTCGTGGGCGGACTCCGCAACGGATCAGCCGATGTGTGGAGGCCTGTCGGAATTTGGCCGGGAGGTAATTCGGGAGATGAATCGTCTGGGAATGCTGGTGGACTTGTCGCATGTGTCGGTTGACACCATGAAGCAGGCCCTGGCTGTGTCCCGGGCGCCGGTGATTTTTTCACACTCCAGTGCGCGGGCGATCTGCGATCATCCCCGCAATGTTCCGGATGAAGTGCTCCCGCTTGTCAGGCAGAATGGCGGGGTGATTATGGTGAATTTCTTTTCCGCGTTTGTGGTACCCACCGAGCAGTTGAAGCGGAATCCTCAGGCACGGGGTACGATTTACGACGTGGTGGATCACATCGACCACCTTGTTCGGCACTGCGGTGTTGAGCATGTGGGAATCGGTTCAGATTTTGACGGCGTGCCACGGCTGCCTGAACAGCTGGAAAGTGTGGCCACCTATCCCCGAATTACCCAACTGCTGCTCGATCGTGGTTACGGCGAGGAAGACATTCGCCGGATTCTTGGCGGCAACGTGCTGCGGGTGTTGCGGCGAGCCGAAAAGGTGGCGGCGGAGCTGCGGGGTGAAGCACAGGGGCCACGGCCGGAGTGACTGGCCGTGGCTGATGAAATCGTTTGAAAGCATGAAATTGGGGGTGGGATATGGTGGCTCTCGGTGCAGCTGACTTGCTGCTGGTGACCGGTGGTACGGGGTTGGTGGGAAGTCACGTGGCGGAGCAGGCGCGGTCGCGGGGGCTGCGTGTGCGTTGTCTGGTGCGGAGTGCGGCACAGGCCGGTTTTCTGCGAAGCCTCGGATGTGAGCTGGTGGAGGGAGATCTGGATCAGCCGGCGAGTCTGGCGACCGCGGTGGCCGGGGCAACGGTGGTGGTGCACTGTGCGGCCAAAGTGGGGGACTGGGGACCGACCGAAAGTTACCGTCGGGTAAACGTGGACGGCACTCGAGCATTACTGGAGGCTGCCACGGCCACGGGGCTGCTGAAACGCTGGGTGCAGATCAGTTCACTCGGAGTCTATGAGGGGCGTGACCACTACGGAACGGACGAGGCGACGGAGCCATCATCGGCCGGAATCGACGGGTACACGCTGACCAAAGTCGAGTCGGAAAAGCTGGTCGTGGACTGGATGCGATCGCGGGGATTGCCGGGTGTGGTGCTGCGGCCTGGCTTCATCTATGGGGAGCGAGACCGGACGGTGCTGCCGCGACTGCTGGAACGTCTGCGCTCAGGCAAATTTGCCTATCTTGGTTCCCCCGGAAAACTCATGAACAACACATGGGTGGGCAATCTGTGTCACGCGATCTGGCTGGCGATCGAGCGGGACGATGTGACCGGGGAGGTGTTCAACATTCGTGATCCGCGACTGGTGACAAAGCGGGAGTTTATCGAAACGGTGTGCGATGCAGCGGGGCTGGAGCGTCCGCGGAAGGTCGTGCCGATTGCCGTTGCGCGAGTGCTGGCGCGGGTGCTGGAGGGACTGTGGAAGCTGCTGGGCCGCCAGGAAGCGCCCATTCTGAACAACGCGCGTCTGAAGTTTCTCGGCCTCAACCTCGACTACAGCATCGACAAGGCCCTGCGGAAGCTGGGGTACCAGCCCCCGGCGGATTTCCAGGACGTGATGCCTGCCGCGGTGAAGAGCTGCCGCTCGTGAGCGGCCGGGCGGAAGCCCCCGGTTACGCCTTCGCACCCTGGTGCGCACCCCTGCCGCCCTTGAGCGGCCGGGCGGAAGCCCCCGGTTACGTTTCGCACCTTGGTGCGCACCCCTGCCGCCCCCTGAGCGGCCGGGCGGAAGCCCCCGGTTACGCCCTCGCACCCTGGTGCGCACCCCTGCCGCCCTAGAGCGGCCGGGCGGAAGCCCCCGGTTACGCCCTCCCCCCCTGGTGCGCACCCCTGCCCGCCCCTGAGCGGCCGGGC
>JBEAUF010000123.1:0-3738 GCA_041161565.1 Planctomycetota bacterium
AAAGGACACCGGACGACCAGGAAGCAGCCGTCTGCTGAACAGCAGTTGCGTCCGGAATTGCGTATCGAACATTAAGGGGCGTTCTTCAAAGCGAGGTGATGTCATGCGTCAGTTGGTCAAATTCGTCGTAGGGGGATCGATAGCGATGCTGATCGCTGCCGTAGTCATCGGCTTTGTGGCGACGCTCATCTACAGCCTGTTGCCGAATATGCTCCTCGCGCTGTTGTTTTCGATCCCCGCATTCCTGTGGTCATTGCGAGACCTGTGGTGGACTGTTTCGCTGGCGTTGGCAGCCCTTGTCATCTGGGCCTATCTGGACGAGATAAACGAACCGAACATGTATTTTGGTGGTGTGCTGCGCGGACGGGATGCGCAGACGGGCCAGCCGATGAATCGAGCAACCAGTCCTCCGCGAAGAACGCAGCGTTTCGGAGGATCAGCGGGGGCCTCCTCGAAGCAGGCGAGTTCGGTGACGCCTCCACGAGGCGCAGCAACTTCACCTTACAGCAGCGGAGCGGGAATTTCGGGATCCGCTGGACGAATGACGCAAGGCAGATCGACTGGGGCCGCGGGCCGCGGGGCTACCAATACTCCAGCTTCTGGCGGCAAACCGGCTTCGGGTGTTGTTGGTCCGCGGGTTTCGAATGTTCGACACAGGAGGCATTCATGAGTTTCTTTTCCGGGTGGTTTACAGGGGCTGCAGCAGGTCAGGGGCCCGATGTGTCGGAGCCAGGCGAGGGCCGGGTGTTCTTCGGAAATCGGTACCTTCCCGCCGAAGAGGCGACGAAGCACTTTCTGGCAGTCGGCACAACTGGCAGCGGCAAAACGGTGGTGATGCGTTTGCTGATGCAAAGCGTACTGCCGGAGATTGGCAGCGGGAACGATGTCCGCGCCGTAATCTACGATGCCAAGCAGGACATGATGTCAATTCTCAGCAGCATCGTGGATCCGCGGCTGATCCAGACGACGAATCCATTTGATGAACGCGGTACCGCATGGTGTCTTTGGAAGGATGTCTGCGAGCCTCGTGTGGCGATTGAAATTGCCTTCACGCTGATTCCGCGGGAACACGAGAGTCAGCCGTTCTTCAGTGATGCAGCGCGACATCTGACCTATGGAGTGATCGTCAGCTTTATGTTGTCCGGCCGTGAATGGGAGTTCGCAGATCTGGTGCGAACCATGCGGTCTCAGCGAATTCTGAAGCAGGTCCTGCGAAAGCATGACTACACACGAGACATCATTCACCTGTATTTTCGCGACAAGCGACTGCTTTCGAATATCATGTCCACGATCTCGACCAAGTTCCTGCCATTCGAACCGATCGCGGCAGCCTGGGAAGCGGCCAGCGTAAGGTTCTCGATGGAGGACTGGATTCGTACGGAATCGGCGCTGATTCTGGGCAATTCGGAAACCAGCCGAGCGGCGATTGATGCCATTAACCGCTGCATCTTCAAGCGGGCTTGTGACCTGACACTGAGTCTGCCGGAATCATTTACGCGCAGCAACTGGTTCATCCTCGATGAGGTTTCCGAGGCCGGGAAGCACGAGTCCCTGGTGCCCCTGCTGAAGAAAGGCCGGTCCAAGGGTGCGAAGGTGGTGCTGGCCACGCAGAGCATTTCGGGGCTGCGCGACCAGAAGATGTATGGCCCACATTTCACTGACGAGATTCTGGGGCAGATCGGGAATCGCTTCATAGGTCGGCTGGAGTGTCCGGAGACGGCTGAATGGCTGTCGCGGCTGATTGGCGATCAGGAGATTGTTCAGATAAGCCGGGGTACGAGCAGCAGTTCGGGAAGCGGCCATTCCTCATCGGGTTCTTCCGTCACGCGAAGTACTGCGATTCGTCGGGCGGTTCTGCCGGCGGAACTGATGAATATTCCGGGAGCCACCTCCGGTCGCGGCATTACCGGCTACTTCCTGTTGCGGGAGGGCGGGCTGAGTAAGGTGACTATGCCAGGATCTGAGGTGTTTGGTGAATGGTTGGAGCCACCGAATCCGGAGGTCCCGGACTTCGTGCCACGTCCGGCATCAAAGCAGTATTTGCAGCCGTGGACGGAGCAGCGGGCGGCGATGTTCGGACTGGAGCTGCAGCCGAAGGCTGATCCCGCAGTGGAGGCGGTGAAGCCGGAGGCGGAGCCGCCGCAACGATCAGCGAGTCGCAGGGCGGCTAAGTCGCAGGATCGCCATCGGGCGGAGAACGAACCATTTGAGGACCTTTTTCAGTAGTTCGTTGGATTTTCGTTTTAACGCATTGAGATCAGGAGAGTTGCCATGACCAAACCAAACACCGGCGAGGTGTCCGAATCCGGGCAGCTGCCGGAACTGCTCACTGTTCATGACCTTGCAGGCGTGCTGAAGATCAGCCCGCGTTCAATCTGGCGGCTGGTCCGAGCCGGGCGGCTTCCGGCCCCGATTCATCTGGGAGCATCGACTCGCTGGAAGGTGGCGGAGATTGCTGCATGGCTGAGTCAGGATCGGCCTAAGGAAGAAATACCGCGTCCGGGAATGGAGGCGGACGACGGCCAGGCTGAGCAGTAATGGCGGCTGGTGAACGTGGAATTCACATCGGGAACAGGCAGGTTTTTCGCGGTATTTTGCGGGAGGGGCGGAGCGATGTCCGGTCGAGGCAGTGGCGTGATTCGAATGGATGAAGCCTACAGCAAGCTGATGGTTCTGGAAAAGCTCGGGATTTCTCAGAAGTTCTGGGATAAGATGATCGCCGATGGACTGCCCTACACAAACGTGGGTCACACTCGCTGGGTGACCGGGCGGGACCTCATCGAGCATCTTTCACGAAACGCAGAAAGGAAATCACGTGATTAACAGACAGAAAGATGTGCAAAAATGTCGCGCAGGCCCGAGATTGGAAATGTCACGTTGTATCCGGACCGACCGCTGCGAGCGTCGGACCGGAATGGATATGTACTCAAATTCTTTTGTCCGTTGCAGGGGCGGCGTATTCGTCGCAACTGCGGAACGCGGGATCGGCGGGAAGCCCGTCGCATTCAGCGGGAATGTCGTGAGCGACTGGTCAGCGGTGAATACAGCGCCTCTGGCGGTGCGATCACTGCAAAGCTGTCGACAGAGCAGAGTTTACCGGGATTGGTGCCGCCCGTTGCAGCAGCTGCTGTTGAGACGGGACCGACATGGCAGGACTGTTATGAGCGCTACCTTGAACATCGCCGCCTGCGAATTCGCGAAGGATCGCTGGTCGAGATCACCTCTCGGCTGGGGATTGCTGAGCGTATTCTGGAGGAGCGACAGAGGGAACGCCGTGGAACGGCAGGTCTGCTGATGTCGGAAGTGGCCACACTGAGCAGTCTGGAAGACCTGCAGGCGCGGCTGCTGGCCGGCGAACACTGTCGGTATCCGGGTCGTTCACCGAACACGGTGAACACGTTGATGGGCGCCGTGATGGCGTTCCTGAGGTTCTGTCATGGCCGTGGTTGGTTGCAGTCTGTACCAGATCTGGAAAAAGTCGATGCTGAGGAAGTGATGAAGGGACGCCCGGTCACCGAGTCAGAGTTTCAGCGAATGCTGGACGCTGTCCCGGCAGTGGTCGGCCCGAATTCCGCAGCCTCCTGGACCTTCGCTCTGAAAGTGCTCTGGGAATCAGGCTTCCGCGTGGGCGACCTGATGGACTTTTCCTGGGACGACACCAGACACATCCATCCGATCTGGCCGCGGATCGACGGTCGTCTGCCCACCATTCTGATTCCGGCAACGCAGAAGAATGGC
>JBEAUF010000153.1:0-4277 GCA_041161565.1 Planctomycetota bacterium
CGTTGCCGAGTGTCCCGTGCTTCAGTTCGCCGCCGGGAGCCACCTGTTCGTACTGGTCCTTGCCGATCAGCCGGTAGCTGGTGACCGTCTTGAAGTCCGAGACATTGCGAACGGCGCAGATATTCCGCCAGACACGCTCCACGCTGAAGAAACCTTCCAGCAGAAACTTGTTGGCGACATTGGACAGGATGCCGCCGATGTCGATGGTCGACCAGCCGGCCTGAACATCTTTCCCGAACGCTGCTCGCATAACGCCGCGAGTGTCCCGGAAGCTGCGTCCGGTGTACCCATTGGCCCATGCAGCCTCCAGCAGCAGTTCCTGCAGCCCGATCCCACCGCGGAATCGCTGGTCGGCCATTTCAAGAGTTCGGGCATCGTAGAGAGCCTCCACGGCTTGCGATCGAGATGTCCGCAGACAGGCAGCTTCCAGAACCTGAGCATTCACAACGCGTTCGGGCGTATGAATGGCAGGTGCGGCCGGGCGGTTGGCCCGCAGGATCTGCAGTTCCGTTCGCTGAACGTCCCAGCCTTCCCGAATCGCCTGAGCTTCGATCTGCGTGTGGCGACCATCGCACAGCCGGCGGATGGCGTCAATGCGGTCGAGTTCGCCGGCAGCCTGCAGGCGAATTCTGGCGATCGCATCGGTCGCGGGGATCGGAGGTGTCTGTGAACTCAGCAGCAAGGCGCCAGCGGCACTGGCGGGCGCTCCGGCATGCGACACCACCTGTGGCTCGATGCTTTCATCGAACGAGTCTCCGCTGTCACCGCCACCTTCCGCGTGAGTTGCAGCGACGGAGGCACTGGTCGCACCATCGGCTCCGAGATCGACAAAACTGATCTCACCCAGCGTTGATCGCCGGACGACGTTCAGGGGGCCCTGATGCTGTTTTCCGTTGACTGTCACTTGCTGCATCTCCCGTACAAATTCAAACTCTTCCACTGAAGCCCCGACAGACGCCTGCCAGGGAAAACCATTTCTTGAGCTGGTGATAACTTCCCGAGCTGCCGGTGTGTCGCGGGAAACGACGCCGGAAGCGAGCAGTTGCCCCTGTTCCACGCGAATCGCGTCCGTGTGGCCGACCCCGGAGAGAGCATCGTGCCCAAATCGGATGGGGCGCGATTGAGAGGGGATGGAGAGTCCAGCAAGATCAATCACGACCGGATGTCGCCAGCCAGCCACTCGCATGGGAGTTCCGGTGTAGGCGACCATCTGGAACCGCGGCAGCGATGTGCCAGAGGTATCGGCTGCTGCTTCGATTTCGATCGAGCCACCCGCTGTCAGCTGCAGTGCGCGACTGCTATTCGGCGGCAACGGGGTCTTCACTGAGTTCGTCATTTGCTAACTCCGGAACGGGTTGCGAAGTACTTGAAACGGGGGACAATCCAAGCTCCTGCATCAAGGCGATCTCTTTCGCTCGCTGACGCAGTTGAGTTTCCCAGTCCTGACCACGACGGGCGTATTCGTCTGCCAGTGTGGTGGTGTGCGAGGCAAGGCGGGTTGCCTGCGCGTTGGCTTCCTTTGCGGGATCCACGTGCTCATGGCCGTCCCAGAACCACTGATGTGGCCAATTCATGAATGGGCCCTGATCAACCGGCAGCAGATCCCCAACCAGCACAGCCTCGTCGAGCCATGCCGCGAGGATGCGATCGAGAACCACCAGTTCCATGCGGGACTGATCGATGCGGAGGGACTTAAAGTAGGTCTGGTGGTCGAGTCGCCCGGACGCGTAGTTGTAGGATGAAGAGTTGCCCGCTGCGACATTGAACGGCATGTTGAGGCAGCGAGCGATTTCGTTGAGGATTTCTCTTTTAAAGTCAGCGAAAGTCCCTGTCGGCTGCTCCGCCTGGAGTTGACTCATACGCCAGCCACCGGGCATGGTGAGCAGCGTGTTGCGCTCCAGCTCGATGGGATCCAGCGGCTCAATGGAATCTGCCTCTCCGCTGGGGGGAGCGTCGGTGTAAATGATGCCGGCGTAGTATGCTGCAGCTTTGGCTGCATCGAGAGTCGCGAGAGAGTATTCACGAAGCATTGCAAACAGGGGGAGCGCAGATGTGATTTCGGGTATTCCCCTGCGTTGTCCAGGCCGGTCCGCGCGAAACAAATGCACGACAGATGTTGCGGGAACGCGATCAGACTCCCAGCCGATGGCGTTCTCGCCAGGATGTTGCCTCAGCACGTAATACTCAAAAGGGTTGCCAGCAGCGTCAAAAATGATCCCGTCAGTTTCGCGAGGATCATTCCATCCCCGAAATGGAGTTGCGACCTGATCTGCCTCAATTAATCGCAGGTCCAGTTGAATAGCTGTTGGAAGCGTTGGATTGCTGATCAGAATTGCAAACGCCTCGCCATCCTGTACCTGAGCCATGCGTAGCGTGCGGAGTTTCTCAGCGAGATTCACAGCTTTTGCCCAGCGATGAAACTCGTGTTCAATGCGGCGATTGGCTTCTCCATCCGCAGTCAGCATCTGCAGCCGTGGTCCCGTGCCCACGACGTCATTGGCGAGCGTCAGTGTGATTCCGCGAGCATAGCTGTTGTTGGCTACTTCATAACGGGAGCGATTTCGCAGGATTCGCCGCACTTCCACGCTGTTTGCTGCATTTACCGACAGACCGTCAGCATGTGCCCAGTGGCGACGATTGTGGTCCGATGTCATCGCGGAATCGTACTTAGCGCGAACGATCCTTGACGGGCGTCCGGCAGTACGATCCTTCTGCGGCTGTAAAATGTTGCGTCGCAGCCATCCGAGCATCAGCCTGCTCCTGGTGGAACGATTTTTGTGGCGCGGAGTCCGAGTCGTCGTGATCGAGCTGCCCGCTTTTCCTGCAGGTACCGATCGGCGGCGATCTGGTCGGAGAGTGCATGCTGCTCGACGCTGCCGGAGTCGCCCGCGGCCTTAGCTGGCTGCTGGGCATTCTCTCGAATCGACTGCTCAATCTCGTCTGACATTTGATGCTCTCCTGTGCAGCAACACGCTGCCTATCTGGAGAGCTACGCGAATTGGTCCTCAGCTGACGAAAATTCTGCGGCAAAAATCTGTAATCGGCAGAAATGTTACACATATGGAACCAAAGCAACTGGGCGTGGCGTTTTGCTCACTCAGCCACAAGGCTAGTCACACAGCCTTTCGCGAGTTGTGATTCGACGCCCGCAATGGCGGCACTGTCGACTGCGAAGAATGGATTCCGATCGTGGGCGCGTGTAGATCACGTGAAAATGGGTGCAGCCGCATCGAGGGCAAACAATGCCGGGCGTCTGCGACGTTTTTTTTGGCACCGGGTTCATCTGCGATCTCCCTGCAGGCTCGAAAGCCGCACGCGACTTTTGGGCTTGTCACTGAACTGTTCTGTACCGAACAGCACACAGCCGACAGTGCCGGCGGCCACGGCACAGCCGACAAGGCAGTCGAGCCAGTGGTTGTCCGCCTGCTCAGGTCGGATCTTCCACTCGTCCACGGTCCGGCCTCTTCCCTCGGTTCTCACGCGATACTCGGCCGTCAAATGCTCCGCGAACAATCGATGGTGCTCCGAAAGTGCCTCAAAAAGCGACAGACAGCCCGGATCTCCCTGTGCAACGATGAGTCTCGCATGAACAAACGACTTCCAGAAGTTGGTATCGAACAGGATATGTCGGATGGCTCGCTTTCCAACAGTGGTTGTGATCCGCCAATTGAGTCCCACTCGTTCACCGGGCTTCCGCTTATGCTCAGCGAACGGACGACTGGCTGCACCCACAAAACGGCCGTGGCTCGGCAGCAACACGCCGGAATGGCGTGACTGCCGACAGAACTGATAGACCACGTCAGTGGACGACCCCCAGTTTGCGTCAATCAAACACCGTTCCACCTGCAGTTCCGTGCCGTCCTCTCTCCGCCAGCGACGGTTCAACTGGTCCCCGATCAGTGTCTCAAGGCCGGCGTAAATGGCTCCTTCAAGCCCAGTGCCTTTGGCCACGGTCGCCAGTGTTCGCGTAGAGTCCCGCAGTGTAAAATACTGCCGTCGCTGGTCCGGGTAGCTGCCGTAATCCACAATATGGCCGGTGAAGTCTTCTTCCCACGCACAGACGACCCAGTACAGCAATTTCTGCTGAACGTCAACAAACATGGTCAGGTGACTGCATCCCAATGGGATCACGCCGCGCGGCTGCCCGTTGGTCTTTAAACAGATCTGGTCGACGCTGAGCAGATCGTCTTCACCTTTCATTTCCGGCAATGGCTCGTTCTGGTACTCCGCGAAGAACGCGGCTTCGTTCTGCAGTCGCAGGTTCATCGCGTGCTGAA
>JBEAUF010000196.1:0-3091 GCA_041161565.1 Planctomycetota bacterium
CCCTTCGCGACTTCGAGTTTGTAAACAATGATTGCTTCAGCGTGCCGGACGAAAATCAGCAAAACAGTCCATTGAGCATACCGTTCGAGCCATCGAGGAAACCACTTCGCATCCCCGCATACAACTGGCCCGCCTGCACCGCCGCAAGATATTTTTGAATGGACACAACCGGCCCCCGGAACAAATCAAATTGACAGCCCTAAGACAAGTCGATAAAGTGTCGATTCTGAAACTTGGCTGTTGTGCGGGAGATATTTGCGAATCCCCCGTACCACTGGACATTTTTCGTCCAATATCACGTAAGTCCTGGTACGAGTAACCAAGCCTGACAATCGCATGCACTCGGACAGCAAAATGCGCCGCTCCTTCGTCGCTATGCTTTTTCGCTGCCGGTGATGCGAGGCGTTCGGCGAAGAAGCACAAACCTCAATGGATCGAAAGCGATGATCCAACATCTGCTGGTTGCTGGCGCGAAGATCAGATGGTCGAAGCCCCCGACCCTTGGCTCGCCCAACGATGGGGCGATCCAGCTCAGCACCAACCCTGCAAACGCCATGATCTTCCTGGGCTCTACCCGAGACCAGCCGCGCGGCCTGTTCAGGCCGGCGCCGAGCGGGTACCGAGTGCCAGAAAATACGCCGGTGCCGCACACCTGGCTGGACTATATCTCCGGCAGGACCGCATTCCTCGCGCAGGGCTCGGACGTGCTGACCGGCTTCATGAGTGGCTGCCTGATCGCACGCGGCACTTACAACGGCGCCATGTCTGTCTTCCACATGGGTACAACCCAAGACCAGGAGGTCACCCGGCTGCTGAAAACTTGCTTTCGCACCGACCTGCCGGGCGACACCACCGGCTTCTACCCCGCCGCGGCCTGGTCGGTAAACGAGCGCGTGGGCACCGGCCAGTACACCGAAGTCATCGCGCTGGTGACGTCGAGCGGCTCCTTCTTCTCGATCCTGCTCTGCCGACCACCGCACCTCTACAACGAATGGACCGTCGGCGGCATCAAGCAGGTCCCGCCGTTGAATCGGACCCGGATCATGGCCAAGCTGATGTGAATAAGTGTGGGTCAAATACACTACGGATGTCGAAATTTATGCCGTCCGGCAACGCCCCACCGGGCTACGGGTCGTCGGGTCACTTGGTGGATGGTCGCGCCGAACCAGGCTCTGCAGCAGACGGCGGTGCACAATTTGTTTCAGTGACCACAGTTTGCCGCTGCTGCGTATCTGCCAAACTTAGCAGAGGGTGAACCGGACAAGCGGACGGCGGGAGCATGTCGTGTTTCTGCAGTCCACAAATCACCCGGCACCCAGCACGGCTGAGCGGGATCGCTGCAGTTCGCGACGCTTTATTCATGCGGGGCTCAAGGCCGTATCAGCCACTGGGCTCGCTGAGCGCAGGAGTAGCTCGTGGGGCAAGTGATCCGGACTGTGGACCTTGCCGGTCACGTGACCTGTGTGGACGCAGCAACCCTCGAACTGAACTTCGCCGCTAGAAAGATTTTTCACCACTCTGACACACCAACACCCAGCAGTCAGATTTCGCTCCTCCTCAAACTGCTTACCGATCGCAACTGTGTGTATTTGGACATCCTGTGCGGTCCGAACGGATGATAACCCGGGGCGATGTGAGAGTCCGAGAGGGGCGAGAGTTGCGTGGGAAATGGGGTCCAGGAGGTCGGTGGCGGGGCGAGTGGTGATATCGCGCTGTTCGCCAGGCCTGAGAGCCTGAGATCTCGAGTGTCCTGGAAAGTCCCTGCCAGCATTGGCGTTTTGTTGTGTGGAGTCCGCTGGCTGCAGATCAGGGCGAATCTCAAAACCCGACGGTCAGTCAATTTCGATTTCGCTAATACTGCTGGATGCTGGGAGTTTCGAGGGCTGACTGCCGTGTTTTGCTGCACCTGCGAAGGGGACTTCGGGCTTTCACGCTGTATCCAGAGCACCACATGTCGAGTCGGGACCGTGAAGCAGCAGCACAATTGATCTGCTGCCGGTTTTCGGGTGAACGGGACCGAGGCAAGCATCTGTAAAATGCCGCTGCAGGGCTGTCCGTCTCGCTGCCAGTTCCCTGAACCACCGTCGCTCGAAATCTCGAAGTTGCCTTCCTCCACAACGCGAGCTAAACTCAACGGCCTGCTGCGGATTTGCTCGGGGACAGCGTGAAAGTGAACGAAGCCAAATGACAACACCTGCTCCAGCCCAGCCCTCGCTCAAAATGGACCGCTCGGTGTTCACGTGTGACGATGATTTTGATGACCGTGAACTCAGGCTTTGGTGGCACCGGCAAACTCCGGAGTATCGTCTTCAGCACATGCTGGCTCTGCGGAAAATGAACTATGGTGATGAGTCTTCCGCCGGACTTCAGCGAGTTCTTGAAATTGCTGAATTGCCACAACGTTAATTACCTGCTCGTCGGTGGTTTCGCCGTTGGCTTCCATGGATATCCACGCGCCACCAGCGATATGGATATCTGGATCAGCCAGTCCCCGGAAAACGCGGGACGCGTCGTCGCTGCGATTCGAGCGTTTGGGTTTGACACCCCGAATCTGACCGAAGATCTGTTTCTGCAGCGGCGGCGAATCGTGCGAATGGGTCACCCTCCAATCCGCATTGAGCTGATGAACGAAATTGACGGTGTGACCTTCGATGAGTGTCGGCCCGCCGCGATCCTCGCTGAACTCGATGGAATTCCGGTGCCGATTATCAGCCTTGCTGATCTCAAGCGAAACAAACTGGCCAGCGGCAGACCGAAAGACATCGATGACCTGCAGCAGCTTCCCTGAGATAAAATCCCGGAACATCCTCCCCGCCAAAGTTGAATCTCCCTGCCAGAACTCCCACTGGTGTCTTTTTGTCCCGTTGCTTCGTTTGCTTCGGAAAATTCAACTCAGCTGAATCTGCTTCGCTAAGTCTTACCGATCCAGCAGCAGATCAATCTGAGCCCCTTCATCGTCGGTTCCCGTTTCTGCCGCGTACCGCCACGATGCCGCGTGTGTTTCCACGTCGGCGATCCCGATGGCTTTGCGAATCGCGTCCACATGTTTGAAGCAGATCGACTCAAAGGCGTATCCAGACCAGGCTTCATA
>JBEAUF010000270.1:0-11624 GCA_041161565.1 Planctomycetota bacterium
ACACAACACCTGACATGGGTGTGTATACCACTCCCTCACGGTCGCGGCTCGGTTGGAGCGTTTTGCGAATGCGTTTGGTCGGCGTGGGGCTCAGCAGGAGCTTCGCCCTGGGATGGCGAAACGGTGTTAAAGACACCGGAAGTCGTCTTTCGGACTGGACCCACCGTGACAAGGATAGGGGTAGGGAAGGCCCATTGTTTTGAGCCTCCCCTCCCTCCGAACCGTGCAGGCGGATTTCCCGCACACGGCTCTCCGATCGATGGTTCACCTTCGTGAGGATTGTACGACCGACACACGGGGCGGAAGCAGACAAAACAGCCCCAGGTCGGCAAAGAAGTCGTTCGGCCAGATTTGATGATCACGACCCTTGCTGAGTCCTCGACGACCGCTGCGGCGACGAAGGATCGTCCGCAGGCGACGACGGATCCAGCCATCCAGACTTTTGAACAGCGATAGCCGCTGGTTCTCTTTGAAGTAGCCATACCAGCCACGCAAGGTCCGGTTGCAGTCCGCGATAATATCCTGCAGGCTTGCCCCGTTCAGACGCCTGGTTTTCCGGCGGATCGCATCACGCAGACGCTGAATGCTCTTCTTGCGTGGAAAGCGTTTGGGCCCCAGAAATTCGTAACCAAGGAATGCAAAACTTTCGGAGCGGGAGTCCACGATGCGAGTCTTGGTGGGATGCAGGGTCAGGCCAGCGACTGTGACCCAGTCCTGCACGGTCTGGAGTGCCTCAGCGGCTGCCTCCGGGCTCCGGCAGAGAATCACAAAGTCGTCAGCGTAGCGGACCATTTCGAATCCACGGCCTGCCATCAGGTGATCCAGTGGATCCAGATAGATGTTGCTCAGCAGGGGGCTCAGAACGGCTCCTTGCGGAGCGCCCTGAGTGGGAATCCATTCTTGAAGGCCATCCATGATTCCTGCCGTAAGAAACGCCTGAATCAGCTCCAGCACGCGGCCGTCGCTGATCTTCGTCTCAATTCGCTTCATCAGTTGGTCGTGTGGGATCGTGTCGAAGTACGCCTTCAAATCGGCGTCCACGACGTAGACGTATCCGGCCGCGATCAGTTGGTCCACGCGTCCGAGTGCATCACGACACCCTCGTTTAGGACGAAATCCGTAGCTGTGCTCGGCAAAGCCGTGCTCAAAGATCGGTTCGATCACATTCAGCAGTGATGTCTGCACCGTGCGATCACGTACCGTCGGAATGCCCAGCGGACGTTCTTCTGTGGTGCCGGGTTTCGGGATGTATTTCCGGCGGATAGCCGACGGATCGTAATCCCGGGCGCGAAGCGAGTCAGACAGTTGCCAGATATTCTCCGGACACTGCGCCGCAAATTCACGGACGCTGACATGGTCAACGCCCGCTGCGCCCCCGTTCTTCTCAACCTGCCGAAAGGCGGCTGTCAGATTTCGCTCATCATACACCTTGTCAATCAGCCGAAACCATTTTCCTCCCTTCACACCCGTTACGAGTGCCGTCAACATGCGCTCTGTCCAAACGTGCGGTTTCGCTGTCCGCCACACGGAGTGGGCGGCTACGGCTTCAGCTTGTTGAGCCACAGGCACTATCGCTGATTTGTCTTCCGGATCGTTCGTCATTACGCCTTCCATCTTTCTGGAACCCTTCGCTCCACCGGAATTACCCGGCTTCAACGCTACTATGGTTCCTCTGACTCCTGCCCGGCGGTTCTTCGTATCCACACTGCGGCTGCCGTCGCTGTCGCGACCGCCGGCTCGGACAATGAACGCCGTTCTGCCCGGACAGGTCTCTTTGCTTCATGAACTGAATCTTCAGGACATTCCGACTCCACCTTCCCCATCACCGTCCAGGATAACGTTGAGTTTCGTTTGCTTACCCCGGTCCAGCCAGGATCCGCCACCTCCCGATGGCGGACCATCACGAACGTCATGACACGTATGGCACGTCGGCTTCGCCATGCACGGCAGGCTCGCCACGATGAAAAGGCCGCATTGAGTTCACTTTCGTTTCGGACTGCCCCTTCGCCTTCCGATGCTCTCCACCCCACCTCGCGGTGACGCAGTTTCGGTCGACTACAGGATCAAACTCGTCCTCCTGACCGGGACTTGCACCCAGCTAATTCAATTCACTTGCAAACGCGCCGTGCGGGGGATGTTAATCCCCCGGTAACGATGCGCGCCCGCGTGGCCCGAACCGCATCAGGAACGCACCAAAGCGTTACCGGCCGATTGACATCGACCGCTCGCCACAGGACGTTTTGTGTTATCCGTTCGGGCAGTCGGGCGTGATGATAGCGGGGGGGACTGAAACATCCCAATTTGCCCGCCCTCGCGCCGTTTCACCATCCCAGCCTCTCCCTCCCACGGCACACCTGCTTTTTCACTGTGTGTCAGAGAACTTCAATGCCATTGGGCGGGATCCTCCGGTTACGCCTCCGCACCGTGGTGCCCCGCCCTTTCCCGCAACGTCAACTGCGCGTTGCAGGGCTCTTTACCCGCGGGCTCCCGCCCTGCGGCTCATGCGCGTTCTCACTTCTCACTTCCCTCTACTGCCTACTCCCTCGCGCAGCGCACCCGTCAGCTGAACGCGTTGGCCATCGCGTGTGGTCACTTCGACATCGTTACCGCACTTCCGACCGCCGGTCACGCCGGCGACGCTGTTCCCTTGTTGCCCGGTAGCCGTACTCAACCGCGAACCAGTCCGCAAACCGCTCCCGTTCCCGGAAATTCGTGTTCCGCTGGTCATTCACGTGACCAATCTCGTGGATCAGCACGTTGTTCAGGTAGTAGTCACGGATAGTTTCCTGCGTCCAGCTGAGCCGCCAGAGCGACCCCGACTGCTCCCAGCGACCGCCGTACATTTCCGTCTCAATTCGCTGGGCCGGCCGCGGCTCGCATACGTAGTACTCCTGCAATGACTCTTCGATCGGATACAGGTAGACAGATGTCCCCCACTGCATCCCATAGCAGGGGAAGAGTCTGCGTTTTCTGGTCATGCGGCTGAGCTGCACAACATCAATGCTGTGGCAGAATGGCTCTGGCAGCTGGAGCACGCGTTCGCGGATATCTTCCGCGGTGACTGGGTGCAGGAAGCCGCCACCCGGGGGTTCGACGATCACCTGCAGGTGCGGCGCTGGCTGACCTGGTTGTCGCTGCGTGGGTTCATGCCAGCGTTCGGGAGCGTCGAAGGCGCGTCCTGTAGCAAGTCCGCGTCCGCGATGCTGATGCAGGGAGGCTTTGCGTCGCCCACCTGATCGCCGCGCGGACCACGGCTGCCGCGAGGCCTGGCGGCCGCTCTGCACAGGATGACCCTTGGAAAGGCGGGAGTGCTGCATGGTTCGTGGAGAAGACGGAGTTCAGCTGGAATCCTTCCATCAATACTCACCGGTAATTCCGGCGCCCCTGACTGGCGGGAGATCTCCCCTGTCGATCAGTCAGGAGCGGGCCTGCGATGTTATGCGGGTGTGCATGGCGAATCCAGAGCCGAGTTGTAAGTCAAACTGTGAAAGCCACTTGCAACTTTTTGCCCCGATT
This sequence comes from Planctomycetota bacterium, assembly GCA_041161565.1. Lineage (GTDB taxonomy): Bacteria > Planctomycetota > Planctomycetia > Planctomycetales > Planctomycetaceae > SXXK01. Next base: position 3,517 of record JBEAUF010000270.1, read on the forward strand.
CAGTCCGGGGTGGTATCCGCCATTTCCACGGGCTAAAACCCAGCGGGAAACTGGTTTGGGGCAACTCTGCAGAACGCCGCAGAATCTCTCCATGTCTCCTGGATTAACCCAATTTCTGAAAATGAGTTTGCGGGTTGTAGCGATTGGGGAGGGGGCGAGCAGGGGACCACGTTATCATGCGGCTGCCGCCGGCAGAGTGTGTCTGTGTGTCCGGCGCTGAACCTGGAGGAGTGCCAATGATTCGAACTGCCCTGCCATTCTGGATGCTTTGCTGCAGTTTGCTGCTGCGGTCGTCAGCGTGTGCTGACGGCGGAGCGGAACTTCCGGCAAAACGCCCGAACATCATTCTGATTCTGGCCGACGATCTGGGCTGGGGAGAGGCTGGTTGTTATGGGCAGCAGGTGATCAGGACGCCACGTCTGGATCGGATGGCGCAGGAAGGCACGCGGTTCACGCATTTCTATGCGGGTGCCACGGTCTGTGCGCCTTCTCGCAGCGTATTGATGACTGGACAGCATCAGGGGCACACGCGTGTTCGGGGCAATGCCGGTCGAACGAATCCAGCTGCTCAGGCCCTGCAGGATGCGGATCTGACGGTGGCCGAGGTGGTCAGGTCAGCCGGCTACCGTACGGCGCTCTTTGGCAAATGGGGCCTGGGGAATGTCGGAGGTGCAGAAAGCGGCCTGCCGAATCGGCAGGGCTTTGAGGAGTTCTTTGGATACCTCAGCCAGCACCATGCTCACAACCATTTCCCGGACTATCTGTGGCATAACGAGCAGCGGGTCCCGCTGCGAAATGTAATCGTGCCGATGGGACCTGACGGTGCGGGCTACGCGGTGGAGGCTGTGGAGTATGCGGATGACCTGTTCGCCGAGCGGGTGCTGGAATTTGTCTCTGCGGAGCATTCCGAGCCGTTCTTTGTATTCTGGAGCCTCGTGACGCCCCACGCCAACAACGAGCGAGCAGCGGCTCTGGGCAACGGAGCGCACGTACCCGATTTCGGACCCTATGCCGAGCTGGACTGGCCGGATCAGGACAAGGGCCATGCGGCGATGATCACGCGACTGGATGGACATGTGGGACGGCTGCTGGATCGTCTGCAGGCCACAGGACTCGCTCAACAAACGCTCGTGCTGTTTTCCAGCGACAACGGTCCGCACAATGAAAGTCGCCACAATCTCAGGCGATTCAACCCTTCAGGGCCGTTCAGCGGCACGAAGCGCAGCCTGACCGACGGCGGTATCCGTGTGCCGCTGCTTGCATGGCAGCCGGGAGTAGTTCCGGCGGGCCGTGTGTCGGAGCACGTGGGAAGTTTCGCGGACATCATGGCAACGGCAGCCGAGCTCAGCGGCGCTCCGCTCCCGCCGAACACAGACTCCATCAGCCTTGTGCCTGAACTGACAGGTGCCCCCGACCGTCAGGGGACACACGAGTACCTGTACTGGGAGTTTCATGAGGGAGGTTTTCGGCAGGCCTGCCTGTTTGAGGGCCGCTGGAAAGCCATTCGATCGCTGGGGGGAAGTCTGCAGTTGTTTGACACGGCTGCCGATCCGGCCGAGCAGCAAAATGTGGCGGAACAGCACCCCGCGATTGCTCGCCAAACCGCAGAATTCCTTGACAAGGCCCGTGTACCGTCACCCGATTGGGTACCCAAACCCGCTTCCCGCTGAACATTCGCCCGGTTGTCAACTCAAAAATCCACCTTTTCCAGGATTCCCTGCTCCCAACCGTCCCCAAACCCAATTCAGGGCTTGACTCCTGCGCCGAAGCAAATAGGCTGCTGACAGCCAACCTGTCCAACCGTTCGAATTCCTCATTCGATTCGCTGCTCCCAGCCGGTTGTGACCCAATCATCCCCAGCCTGACACGATGTCCGGCACAGCCCTCCAGGCAGGAGATTTCCCATGCAGTGGTTACGTTCGTTCACGGTCTTCGGAACTCTGCTGGTTCTTGCGGGACAGGCCGCCGCCGGGATCGTCCGGGTGGAACTGGGGCCTGCCGCTGACGGTCAGGTCATCATCCGCAGCCGCGATGCCCGACAACAGCTCATCGCCACTGCCGTTTACGAAGATGGCACGCTGCAGGACGTGACTCGCGACGTCACATGGACCATTTCCGACCCCGCGGTGCTGGCAGTGGATCCCACTGGTCTGGCTGTCCCCATGGGTGATGGGAATGTGGTGGCAACGGCCACAATCGACGGTCAGTCAGCTTCCGTGAAAGTTGCCGTCTCGGGGTTCGTCAACCCCCTGCCGGTGAATTTCCGCAATCAAATCGTGCCGATTTTCACAAAGCTCGGCTGCAATGGCGGCGGCTGCCACGGAAAATCCGGAGGCCAGAATGGTTTCCGCCTGTCGCTGCTGGGCTTCTACCCCGAAGACGACTTTGAATTCCTCCGTAAGGAATCCCGCGGTCGCCGCATTTTCCCCGGCATGCCCGTGGAAAGCCTGCTGCTGAAGAAAGCCGTCGGCCAAAGTCCACACGGCGGCGGCAAGCGCATGGAACCTGGCAGCTACGAATACAATCTGATGGTTCAGTGGATCGAACAGGGCATGCCCTGGGGCACCGACCAGGATCCCTCCGTCGTCTCCATCCGCTGCGAACCCGAAGCCCGCGTGCTGACTCGCGGCGCCAAACAGCAGATCGCCGTCATCGCCACCTACAGCGATGGTTCCACCGAAGACGTCACTCGGATGGCACTCTTTGAACCCAACGAAGCGGAACTCGCAGAAAGCTCCGTTACCGGCCTCGTCAGCACTCTGGATCTCTCCGGCGAAGTGGCCATCATGGCCCGCTACCAGGGCCAGGTATCCACCTTCCGCGCTACCATCCCGCTGGGCGCCGACACCTCGCGTCTCCCCGAACCCGCAAACCTCGTCGACCAGGCCGTCTTCAACAAGCTCAGACTGCTCGGCATCCCCGCATCCGAAATCTGCGATGACGCCACTTTCCTCCGCCGCGTTTCTCTGGACATCACCGGAGTCCTGCCGACCGAAGAAGAAGTCCGCACGTTTCTTGCTGATGCCGCTCCCGACAAACGCGATCGCCTGATCGACCGGCTGCTCGACAGCACCGCCTACGCAGATCACTTCGCCAACAAGTGGAATTTCGTGCTCCGCAACAAAAAGGAAAACGGAGAAGACGGCCCCGGCACCCAACTCTTCCACCGCTGGATCTGGAGCCGGATGTACGACAACGTGCCCTACGACCAGTTTGTCCGTGAGATCGTCACGGCCTCCGGCGACCCCCAGATCAATCCCGCCGTCACCTGGTACCGGGATGTGGACAGTGTGGAAGAACAGGTCGAGGACACAGCACAGCTGTTCCTCGGTCTTCGCATCCAGTGTGCCCGCTGCCATCATCATCCGTTTGAAAAATGGAGCCAGGACGATTACTACGGCATGGCGGCCTTCTACAGCCGCGTTGGCAAAAAGGTGATTCCCAACGCCAGCGGCAACCTGCGGGATCGCCGCGTGTTCCACAACGAAGGCGTCGCCTCCTCCGCCAACCCCCGTTCCGGCAAAGCCATTCGCCCCACCGGACTGGGATCCCCCGCCTACGACGTGGCCGCTGATCAGGATCCCCGTGTGAAACTCGCCGACTGGATGACGGACCCGCAGAACCCGTTCTTCGCCCGTTCCGTCGTCAACCGCTACTGGAAGCATTTCTTCAGCCGCGGGATCGTTGAACCCGAGGACGATATGCGGGCCACCAATCCACCATCCAACCCGGAACTGCTGGAAGGCCTCTCACAACACTTCATCAAATCCGGATTCGACCTGAAGGAACTGGTCCGCACCATCTGCCGATCCCGCACCTATCAGCTCAGCGCACTGCCCAACGATTACAACGCCAGCGACAAACAAAACTTCTCCCGCTACTACCCACGAAGGCTCGGCGCCGAAGTGCTCTACGATGCCTTCCATCAGGTTACCGATACCTCAGAGAATTTCGGCGGAGTGCCCGCGGGGACGCGAGCCATGCAGTTGGCGGACGCTTCCAACGCCACCTACTTCCTGCAGGTGTTCGGACAGCCCCGTGGTGATACGGCCTGCGAATGCGAACGCAGCACCGATGCAAACCTCGCTCAAAGCCTGCACCTGCTCAACGGCCGCGAAATTCAGGACAAAATCGCCCGCGATAATGCCCGCACCGCACGGCTGGCCACCGATGCCAACCGCTCCCCCGAAGAACGCGTCCGCGAAATTTATCGCTGGGTGTTCGCCCGCGAACCCGCCGCCGATGAACTCGAAGTCGCCGTCAGCTACATCAAGCGACACACCGACAATCCGCGACGCGGCTTCGAAGACATCGTCTGGGCACTGATCAACACCAAGGAATTCCAGTTCAATCACTGATCCTGCCCGGCAGCGAACGGCTGTCCTGATGGGCCGCCGTTCGCTCCCGCTGGCCTTAGGTTCGCCTTCCGCCCCGACTCCCACGCTGTACGCCCAGCCACCATGCCGCTGCCGGCAGCCTGCAGTCCCGGAATCATTGCCCCGGTCCTCCCGCCTCCCGTTCCAGCCCACCCGGAATCCCGCCCATGAACGGACGCCGTGCCGCTTCCCTCGCACTGCTCGCAGTCGCCGCATTTTGCTCGCTGCCTGCAGCCTCCGCCCAGCTCCCGCAGACCCGCATCACCTCGCTTTTCCCCCCCGGAGCCCAGCGCGGTACCACGCTTGAGGTCGTTGTCGGCGGCGGCACGGACCTCGATGAGGTTGACCAGCTCGTCTTCAGCCACCCCGGAATCACAGCGGTTCTGAAACGTGATGCCGCCGGCAACCCCGTCGCCAATACATTTGTCGTGACCGTCGCCGGTGATGTTCCCGGCGGCCTGTACGATGCCCGCGTGCGGGGACTCTTCGGCGTCAGCAATCCTCGCCTGTTTCGCATCGATTCACTCGTCGAAGCCGCAGAGACAGAACCCAACAACACAGCTGCTCAGGCCACCCCCGCCAATCTCGAATCCGTCGTCAGCGCTCGCGCCAATGCCGCCGCCGATGTGGACTTCTATCGCATCCCCGTAAAAGCCGGGCAAATCGTTGCCATACAGTCCGAAGCCGCCCGGCTCGATTCCCCCATGCAGCCGCTCCTCCAGCTGTTCTCCGCAGCCGGGCGCCGGCTCGTGGAAAGCCGCCGCGTGTTTTCTCAGGAAGCCAGTTTCGTCTGGACCGCCGCAGCCGACGAAGAACTGCTGCTCCGGGTTCAGGATGCGGTTTACGGAGGTGGTGATCAGTTTGTTTACCGGCTCAGCATCAGCAGTCGACCGCTGGTGGATTGGGTGGAACCGGCGTTCATCGCCGCTGGCACCCCGGCCGAAGTCACTGTCTACGGCCGATACTTACCGGGTGGCGAAGCCACGGATCTGAAAATCGCCGGACAGCCCGTACTCCGCCTCAAAGCCACCATTGACCCAGCCACCGGACGCAACCCCGTGGGCGCCGTTGCAGCCGCAGCTGCAACCGACTCCTTCTGGTGGAATGGCATGGACGGCAGCCTCGTGCGTCTGGGCCGCAGCGAACTTGCTCCTGCTCCGGAATCCACGGCCGCCCCCGAACAGCCCCTGACGCTCCCTGCAGAAATCAGCGGCGCCTTCGCCGAACGGTCAGACGAAGACATCTACCGCTTCGATGCAAAAAAGGGTGAAGCGTGGGTGATCGAAGTTTCCGCAGGCCGGCTGGGGTCCATCGCTGATCCGCTGCTGATGGTGGAGAAGATCAATACCGCCGCTGATGGAACCGTGACCTACGCCCGTGTGGCCACAGAGGACGATGACAAACAGAACCCGGGCGGAGCCGACCTGCCAACACTCAGTGACGATCCCTCATTCCGGCTCGACGTTCCCGATGATGGCAGCTACCGGGTGCGAGTGCGTGACCGCTACAGCGACGCCCGCGGAGATGCTCGCCTGCAGTACCGGCTTTCCATCCGCCGTCCCAAAGCCGATTTCGCACTGGTTGTTTTCGATGCGTTTCCTTCAGCTGACGGCAAGGCCCCGGCCACCAGCGGTGCAGTCAGTCTCCGTCGCGGCGGCAGTTACGAACTCACCGTCTACGCGTGGAGGTTTGACGGTCACAACGACCCCATCGAACTGACTGCTGTCGGACTTCCTGCCGGCATCACCAGCCGCCCCACAGTCATTGGGGCCGGCCAGAATTCCACACGACTGGTGCTGACAGCCGCCCCCGATGCCGCTGAACAGCTCGCCCCCATCACCATCGAAGGCCGCAGCGGTGCTGCCGAAACCCAGCTCGTCCGCGCTGCCCGCACTGCCACCCTGGTCCACGACGCATTGAACGGTCTCCCGCGTACGGCCCGGCTGTCAGAATCGCTCGTCGCCGGTGTCATGAAGGATGATCAACCGTTCTCCATTCTTGTGGATCTCGCGGCTGCTGATTACAGCCAGGACCAGCAACTGCTGGTGCCGGTCAGGCTGATCAAGCGAAACGGCTTCGACGGCAAGGTGGATCTGGCCTTCTACAATGTGCCTCCCGAAACTGATGCCCCGGCCTTCGCCATCGAACCCGGTAAGGATTCCGCTGTGGCGCGCATCTATTTCAAGGAGAAAGCTCCGGTTCTGCAGACCACGCTGCTGCTGCACGGAACATCCACAGTTCCCTGGCGCCGCAACCCCTGGCTGGCTGAACGCGCCAAAGCCAAAGCCACCGAAGCAGAAGCTGCCGTGGTTGCCCAGCAGGCCAAAGTCACGGCCGCCGAAACAGCTCTCAAGGATCAGCAGGCCAAAGTCACCGCACTGACCGCCGATGTAAAGAAGCTCGGTGAAGAACTCGCAGCCTACGCTGTTCAGCAGCAGAAACTCAAGGAAGATTTCACCAAAGCTGTCACCGATCAGGCCGCGGCACTCGATGCCGTTTCCAAAGCCCAGTCGCAGGCTGCCGCTGTCAAAGCCTCCGCCAATGCTCCCCCGGAAGAACTCAAGGCAGCCCTCACGGCGCTCCGTGAGTCCGCCAGCGCTCTTGAAGCTGCCGCCACACGGGTTGAACAATTCACGACCGCTGCCGCCGAAGTTGCGAAGGCCGCCAATGCAGTGAAGGAAATGGAAGCCACAAAAACAAAGGAAAAAATCGCCGCCGAAGAACTCGTCAAAGCACGAATGAAGGACGTGGAAACTGCCCAGGCCATGCTGGCTGCAGGCATGAAGGAAGTCGAAACCGCCCAGGCCGCAAAAAAAACCGCCGATGAAGCACTCAAAAAGGCTGAAGAAGCCACCAAACCGAATAATGTCAACGTCCGAGCTGTCGCTGACCCCATCGTCGTCCGCATTCATGCGGCCACCGCAAAACTCGCTGCTGCAGTCCCGGATAACGGTGCCGTGAAGAAGGGGGCCAGCATCGCAGTCAAAGTTACCGCCACTCGCAAAGGTGATTACAAAGGTCCCTTCGCTCTCAGCCTCGTACTCCCGCCCGGAGTCACCACTCTCAAAGCTGACACCGTGCAGATTCCCGCCGAACAGTCCGAAGGGACACTCACAATTAACGCGGCCGCCGATGCGGCTCCAGGTGACATCGCCAATGTCGTGATCCGTGCGACAGCCGATATCGCCGGCCGAATTGCAGAGACGGATGTGCCCGTGGCAATCAAGGTCGTGGAATGAAGATTCAGCTATCAGCCTTCAGGTATCAGCAGTCTGCCGCCTGCAGCCTGTTCCCACTCTCAGCCCTTAGCCCTGTTGGTGACAACTTTCAGCGTTTGTCTTCGACAGCAGGAGTTTCAGTGATGATGCGGATGATTTGCCTTGCAGCCTCGCTGCTTGTCGTTTCCACAGCCGTCGCCGATGACCTCAAACCCATCGTCGAAGAGGATGCGGCGCTCGGCAGACCCGTGGACTTTGAGAAAGACGTGCGTCCAATTCTCCAGGCTAACTGCACGGCCTGCCATAACGTGACCACGAACGAGGGCGGGGTGATCCTCGAGACCGTGGAATCAATGCTCAAAGGCGGCGGCAGCAGCCCGGTGCTCGTTCCCGGTAAGCCTGAAGAAAGCCTGCTGTACAAGCTTTCCCGCCGTGGTGATGAACCCGTAATGCCTCCCATGCCCAATGACAGACAGGCCCGCCCGCTGACTCCAAAAGAACTCTGGATCGTCCG
>JBEAUF010000312.1:0-27788 GCA_041161565.1 Planctomycetota bacterium
AGGGCCCCAAACCAGCTCAGTAGCTCTACCCCCATGACGCAATGGCTCAAGGCTAACCCTAAAGTTATTTCGGAGAGAACGAGCTATCTCCCGGTTTGATTAGACTTTTACTCCTCCCCACAGGTCATCCCCTAATTTTTCAATATTAGTGAGTTCGGTCCTCCACGCAGTCTTACCCGCGCTTCAACCTGCCCATGGGTAGATCACCGGGTTTCGCGTCTACCGCCGCCGACAAAACGCCCTATTCAGACTCGGTTTCCCTGAGGCTTCAGCCCTTAAGGCCTTAACCAGGCCGTCGACGGTAACTCGCCGGATCATTATGCAAAAGGCACGCCGTCACACAACAATGTGCTCCGACAGCTTGTAAGCGTGTGGTTTCAGGTCCTTTTAACTCCCCTCCCGGGGTTCTTTTCATCTTTCGCTCGCGCTACTTTTTCACTATCGGTCGCCAAAGAGTACTTAGCCTTAGGAGATGGGCCTCCTGGATTCAAACCGGGTTCCACGTGACCGGTCCTACTCGGGGTTTCTCACGGAGCCTGATCAATTGCCGAATACGGGACTATCACCCTCTGTGGTTCAGATTTCCATCTGATTCTTCTAATTGTCAGGTTTGTAACTCCACATGTGAGCCCCACAACCCCACCGGACATGCCGATGGTTTGGGCTGATTCCGTTTCGCTCGCCGCTACTCGGGAAGTCGCTCTTGCTTTCTTTTCCTATGGGTACTGAGATGTTTCAGTTCCCCACGTTCGCTCTGATGGCCTATGTATTCAGCCAACAGTAATTCGGGAATCCCGGGATCAAAGCTCGTTTGACAGCTTCCCCGGGCTTATCGCAGCCTTCCACGCCCTTCATCGCCTTTTGGCGCCAAGACATCCCCCACACGCCCTTATGTATCTGGCCACGTTGATCAATTGCCAGTACATTCACGATTTTGAACACTTAGGCTCTCGCCCAAACGTTCGCTCGGAAACGTTACAGATGCCACTTAGACTTCATTGAATTGTCAAAGATCAATCATCAATATCCACCAACAGGCAAGCCCGTCAGTTTGTCGCAACTTCGTGCTGTGCACCAACTTGCGAGCGGGGAAGTTTAGCGAGCTTCAAACTTGCTGTCAACCCCTCGGCGAAGAATTTTATTTTTTTCTTCACCGAACTTTCAGGCCCCGAAGAACCTGAGATTGGAGACGATCGGGATCGAACCGACAACCTCTGCCTTGCAAGGGCAGCGCTCTCCCAGTTGAGCTACGTCCCCCCACAATTCGTTTGTACCACACCAGACCGTTGATGATCAACAAATCAGGAGCAGTACTCCAGTGGGCGTACGTGGACTCGAACCACGGACCTCAGCTTTATCAGAGCTGCGCTCTAACCATCTGAGCTATACGCCCCGAAGACTGATTCCGAATTCGGGGGCGGACATTGTGCCACCATCGGGGCCAAATGTCCAGTACCTCGGCCCCGCTTTTTGGCTTTTTCTTCAAACTCAGCTGAAGACCGTTCTGGTTTCCACCGGGTTCGTCGAAACTTCCAAATTTGGGCCCCCTGATTATCGGGGAGTCGTGCTCGCCGGATGAGGCTCTCTGATGATTTGTTCCGGATTTTTCCAAATTCGTTACCCGCCCATACGGCGGCAAAGCCAGCAACGGTCAGGAGTCGGCACACGAGCGGCAGGCCACAGCCGGGTTGGCAGGCACTGGTTGGTTGCAGGAGTGCAGCTGTGCTGCCACGCAAGCACCTGGAGACAGGCCAAATGACCTTGAACTTGCGCTACACGCCCTGAAGCAGCGAGTATGACGCGGGCGGGCGAGGCCATAGGCGATCCGTCGAACGCTGATCCGCGCTGTGAGAGTTCATGTCTGTTCTCGCAGCCCGACGGAAAGACGTCAGTGCTCGCAGATTTGGGGCGGCTGAGCAGGAGCTTCGTCCGGGGACGACCACGCGGCGGTAGAGACACTCGTGACCGCGCATTGAGAGTCTGCCCCGAACCAATCCGCCGGTACTGGCGCATGTGCGCAGCCGACAGAGCATCGCGGGCGAACAGGGGCCGCAGCGCCCGATTGCCATGAGCCGCACGCCACCGGGGCGTCCTTTTGTGGCATGATTTTGGCCAGGGTGTAGACGGGCAGTCGGAGCTGAGAACAGTCCAGTTCACCGATTTTCACTCCATTTCGTCATCCCGGCTTCGGCCTCCCGGACAACCGAAGGCCATGCCATTCGGGGGGGAAGGCCGGCAGACAATCAGGTCGAAGATCGCAGGCATGTCAACTGCCCCGGGGAGTAGAGGCTCGTCGGCCTCACACCATTTCGTTAGCCGGGGCCGCCCCCGTCGGATTTTCCTTTTCCGCAGGAAGTGTATCATGGCTCCACGCTGGGTTCAGTAATGGTTGCGTTTTCAGGCAGCGAACGTGGAGCATCCCATGCCGTTCCGGGTCCGAGGCTTATTCATCTGCACATTGCTCATGGTTTCCGCCTGCAAGGCGGCTCCGCCGTCTCGCAGTTCCGTGGCTGCCCCAAACGTGCTGATGATTGCCATCGACGATCAGAACGACTGGATCGGATGCCTTGGCGGGCACTCTCAGGCCCGCACTCCGCACATTGATCGACTCGCTGAACGGGGCACGCTGTTTCTGAACGCTCACTGCCAGTCTCCGCTTTGCAATCCTTCTCGTGCGAGTTTGCTCACGGGGCGTCGCCCTTCATCCACAGGCATCTACGGTCTGCTCCCAGGCATGCGGGAGACTGATGTGCTCAGAAACGCCGTGACGCTGCCTCAATACTTCCGCCAACACGGGTACTCGACCAGGATGGCCGGAAAGATCTTCCACGGGGCTCAGGGACGACGACCGTCGGACGGTGAGTTCGATGTGATCGGTCCCGGCTCGGAGATTGGCCCGCGCCCTCCGCAGCCGCTTGTCAGGAGCCCATCAGGACACCCACTGGTCGACTGGGGCGCGTTCCCCCATGACGACAGCCAGAAGGGCGACTGGAAACTGGCCGACTGGACGATCCAGCAGCTCCGTCAGTCACACGATAAGCCGTTTTTCATCTGCACCGGTTTCTTTCTGCCACATGTTCCGTGTTATGTGAGTCCGAAGTGGTATGAGCTGTTTCCGGAGGCCAATCTCCAGCTTCCCGTCGTGAACCCCGATGACCGCAGCGACACTCCACGATTTAGTTGGTACCTGCACTGGAAACTCCCGGAGCCGAGGCTGAAGTTTCTGCAGGAGCAGAGCCAGTGGAAGAATCTTGTGCGGAGCTATCTGGCCAGCACCGCCTTCGTGGATGCCCAGATCGGCAGAATACTCGACGCCCTCGATTCAAGTCCGTGGGCCGACAACACCGTGGTGGTGCTGTGGTCGGACCACGGCTGGCATCTGGGAGAGAAGCTGATCACCGGGAAGAACTCGCTCTGGGAACGCTCGACCCGAGTCCCCTTGATCTTCGCGGGTCCCGGCATTACTCGCAGTGCTCGATGTGCTGAACCCGCAGAACTGCTCGATATCTACCCCACGCTGGCCGAACTCTGCCAGCTGCCAACGCCGGAACATCAGGAGGGCCACAGTCTGGTACCTCAGCTGCAAGACGCCGGTGCCGCTCGCCCGTGGCCCGCCATCACGACCCACAACCACGACAATCATGGAGTACGAACCCGGGACTGGCGATACATTCGCTACGCCGACGGTTCTGAAGAACTCTATGACATGCAAAACGACCCGCATGAATGGACCAATCTCGCCGGGAATCCCGCCCACTCAGCAACGCTGGATCACCATCGCGAACTTCTGCCCGCATCCAGTCGCCCTCCCGTTGCTGACAGCAAACAGCGAATCCTGCTCTACAATGCTGCCACAGGAGCCGTCAACTGGGAGGGGATGGATGTGCGGGCCACAGACCCGATTCCGGAGCTGGAGGACGAAACGACCTCCAACCAGTGATCAGCCCCCAAGTCGTTGTCGAAAGCGTTCGCGGATCTGCGATACTGTACCGATCGTCAGCCAGACGTCCCACGCAAAGTCAAACCCGGGAACTACGGCGAGTGTTTCGATGGGGGCAAAGTAGGAACAGGCACCGGGGTCAGATTCGGTACTGCCGAATCGATAGCAGGTGAGTTGTTGAATGCGGGGGACGCAGCACCCGAGGCCCCAGTCCGAGTCATCCACCCAGGCAGCCCAGGGCTCCACGAGTTGTCGATATTCGTTGGGCCAGCCGGGTCGACTTCGACTGAGCCTGGTCCCGGTCCATGCCGGACTGCCTTCTGCCAGCACCAGATTGCGAAGCTGTGGGTCTGCGAACACAGCAGGCAATTCCTGGTGTTGCGGCGGATGAGACTCAGCACCTGAATACCGGAATCGGAAGCGAATCTCAAGAATTTCGTGGCAAAGCCGGAGCGATTGTTCCATGACGGCATCGACAACCGGAGCACCGGTGGCCCAGTGGGTGGGCTGGGTACTGACAAACGCCTGCGACTCGGACACCCGGCGGGCGGTAATCTGCGATGGTTTTCCCTGCCAGTCTCCGCCCTGCACCGGATTCCAGCGCCAGGGCCGCCCGTTCCAGTCAGAGCCATCCTGGCTTCCATACCAGGACTGCTGCATGAGCCGTCCACGGTCGAAGTGATTGATCAGGTTCCGGCCGGAAGCAGGCGTACCGAGCCAGGCAACTGCGCCGCCGGAGGACTGGAGGAGTCCGACTCGGAGCGACCGGTTCCCGAGCCAGATCCAGTCGTTGCTGTCGTCCGGGGGTGGCGCAACGTTGCCGGCGGAGCACGCGGGCTTTGGAGTCAAAGAGGCTCCCAGTCCCGCTGCGGCTGCGGTGACGAGGAGCATCCGGCGACGTCCTGTCAGCCTTTTGTCAGTCTGTCTCGGCCAACCCATGGTCGCAGAACCTCGGGAACCACCACACTGCCATCTTCCTGCTGATAATTCTCCAGCACTGCAATAATCGCACGGGCACAGGAGATGGCTGTGCCGTTAAGCGTATGCACGAACTGGGTTCCTTTCTTATCCGGGCTTTTACAGCGGATGTTGAGTCTGCGGGCCTGGTAGTCGGTGCAATTGGAGGCGCTGGTGACTTCCCCGTACTCTCCACCATCACCGCGTCCCGGCATCCACGCTTCGATATCGAATTTCCGGTAGGCGGGCCCTCCGAGATCCCCGGAGGCGGTGTCGATGACGCGGTAATGAATGCCAAGTGCCTGGAAGATCTCCTCTTCTATTCGCAGGATTTCGAGGTGCAGTGAGTCGCTGGCTGTGACGTCCGGCCCTGCATACCCGAACATTTCGACTTTGGTAAACTGGTGCACGCGGTAGATTCCGCGGGTTGCTCGACCAGCGGCACCGGCTTCGGTGCGGAAGCAATGCGACAGCCCTGCATATTTGAGCGGTAGTGAGCTGCTGTCGAGGGTCTGGTCCTTCTGGATTCCGCCGAGCGTAATTTCTGCGGTGGCAACGAGGCTCAGGTCTGTTTCGGCGATGGAGTAGATTTGAGTTTCATTGCCGCGGGGGCTGAAGCCGATGCCTTCCAGCACGGAGTCGCGGGCGAGGTCAGGGGTGGTGAAGAGCGTAAAGCCTTCCTGTCTGAGCTTCGACAGGGCGAACTGAACGAGGGCCATTTCGAGCATGACGCCATCGTTTTTGAGGAAGTAGAAGCCCGAACCCGCTACTCGAGCACCAGCTTCGAAGTCGATCAGATCGAGCTGAGCAGCGATTTCGACATGATCTTTAGGGCGAAATGAGAAAGCGGGTTTCGGGCCGACGCGGCGGAGTTCTCTGGCATCTTCTTCGCCACCAATCGGAGCGGCGGGATGCGTCATGTTCGGAATCCGCGCCTGCTCGTCCCGCAACTGTACTTCCACCACCCGCAGCTGCTCATCCGCTGCAGCCACCTGATCCCGCAGCACCCGGCCCTGCTCCACCAGCGACGGTCGGTCGGCTGCGCTGGCTTTGGGAATCTGCGCAGACACTTCCTTCTGCTGTCGTCGGAGATCATCCGCGCGAGCAATCAGCTCGTTACGTTCCTGCCGCAGTCGCAGTACGGCATCCACATCCGCCTGGACACCGCGTTTGCGGCAGTTTTCCACGACTTCGTCCCGATGATCGCAGATGAACTGCAGATCCAGCATTGATGATCTCCTGACGCCGCCCTGCCCCTCCGGCACAGCAGCTCATGTTCAAACTTCAGATGGAAATTGGAAATGACGAGTGATCGCTGTCAGCGAGTACCCACTTTCGACAGTTCGTCCCACAAACAGGCACTTGCCAGAGTACCTCGATGGAAGTCCTCAAGGTGAATGTGTTCATCCGGGCTGTGGAGATTGTCGGAGTTACGTCCCCAGCCGAGGAGCAGGGTATCGAGTCCGAGGATCTGTTTGAAGCTGAGCACGACCGGGATCGACCCACCCTCACGAAACAGCACCGGCGGCTGACCAAACGCCAATTGAATCGCGCGTTTTGCCGCTGCCAGCCATTCGCTGGTGGGATCAAACACAAACGCCTCGCAGCCATGAAACCGCCGAAATTCAAACTCGATCCCGGGAGGACACAGGGAACGCAGGAACGCTTCGAGTGAATCGAGCACGCGAGACGGGTTCATGGCAGGCACGAGGCGGCAGGTGATCTTGGCAGTCGCTCGCGACGGAATAATCGTTTTGGGCCCTTCCCCGGTGTAGCCACCAAAAATCCCGTTGATATCGCAGGTGGGGCGAGCGGTGCGGCGTTCCAGAGTTGTCCAGCCGACTTCACCAAAGGTGGCACTGCTGCCGACCTCCCGCAGAAATTCCGCTTCGGAGAACGGCAGCTCCGCATAACCTGCACGCTCCGTTACTGACAAATCCTGAACGTCATCATAGAACCCTGGAATCTGAACGCGTCCATCGGCTCCCACGAGTGCTCCGCACATACGTGCCAGCGCATTGGCGGGGTTGGCAATGCTTCCCCCGTAGATGCCGCTGTGCAGGTCCTTACCCGGGCCGCGGAGTCGGACTTCGGCAGCGACGATGCCGCGCAAACCGCAGGTGATTGCAGGAATCCCATCGCCGTACTGGCTGGTGTCGCTGATCACCGCCACGTCAGCCTTCAGCAGCTCCTGGTGACTCTCCAGAAACTGCTCAAGGTGCAGCCCTCCACACTCTTCTTCACCCTCGATCAGGACTTTCACATTGAGTGGCAGTTCACCGGTGGTTTGAACCCACGCCTCGAGTGATTTGATGTGGGTAAACAGCTGTCCCTTGTCGTCTGTGGCACCGCGGGCGAAGAGTCGTCCCTGACGAATGGTGGGTTCGAAGGCCGGGGTGGTCCACAGATTAAGCGGGTCCGGTGGCTGCACATCGTAGTGCCCGTAAATCAGCACCGTGGGCAGCGCCGGGTCCCGCAATCGCTGGCCATATACGATGGGGTGCCCTGCTGTGGGATAGATTGTGGATTCGAGGCCCGCAGCTTCGAGCGACTGGCGGACCCAGGCTGCGCATTTCTGCATTTGCGGGGCGAACGCGCTGTCAGCGCTGACACTGGGAATCCGCAGGAACTCGCAGAGTTCCTCCAGTGCTGCAGGCTGACGTCCGCGAAGAAATTCCAGCACGTTCTGAATCATGGATCGGCCCTGGGGTTCGGGAGAGAGTTCTCTGGGGATGCGTGACAGGAGCGTAGGAGAGCGGTGTCCGGAGATGCGGTCGTGGCAGATGACAGCCTGGTTTCAGCGTCCCAGTTCCCGGACCAGCCCTGCTGCACCGTACACCACCTCCAGCGTCTCCCGGAGTGCACTCGAGTGCACGGATACTGAGCGACTCTGCCGGTCCGTATAGACGTAATTTCCAGAGAGTGACTGGATGTTCCCGTCAAAGATCAGTCCCACGAGCTCACCGGCGCGGTTGACTACGGGGCTGCCGGAGTTGCCGCCGATGATGTCGGCCGTACAGACGAAGTTGAATGGTGTTTGGGGGTTGAGTTTTGTGCGGGCGGATTTCCACGAATCCGGCAGCACATAGTCCGTCTGTCCGACATGCGCCTGCTCATGTTCGAAAGCCCCACCGAGGGTCGTCATCGCAGGAATCTTCTCCCCACCCTGCTCGTAACCAACCACGGGCCCGAAGGCCAGCCGGAGAGTGAAGGTCGCGTCGGGATAGACGGATGTTCCCAGTACGGCGAACCGAGCCTCTGCGATTTTCGCGTAGGCCTGTCGGTCCTGTTCGTCGAGCTCATCGGTGGCGGCCCTGATTTTCCTCAGTTCCGGATTCACGATCCGGGCCAGCTGAATCAGTGGGTCGGTGCTGGATTCAATGGCTTTCAGGCCACCGTTGCCCAGTGCCTTGCGGGCAGCCACATCAGCCAGGGTGGTGCCCTGAATGAGTTCCGCGGCGCGATCAGCAGGAGCTTTTCCCGCGAGAATCTGCTGGCAGAGCGGATCATCGAATCCTCGGGCTTCGAGTGTTCGGGAGATGGAGTCTGCGAGCAGGACCTGTTCGAGATCGTTGTAGATGGGTGCGGGCGAGTACAATTGCTGGAGGAGTGAATCGCGGCCGGCATCAGCAAACTCCGGCAATCGCTGTTCAGACGGCTTCTGATCCTCTTCGGCCATTTGTACGAGCTGCAGAGCGGTATTAAACAGGCGTGAGTTCAGCGACAGGCCGGCACTCTGCATTTCTCGGCGGCGAGCGGTGGTTTTGGAAATGGCTGACCAGGCTTCGGCGAGAGGTCGGAGCTTTTCGTCGGCGTTGAGTCGTTCAAGCAGTTCTCGTTCGGCGGCAGCTTTGCCTGCCATGACCTCGGGATCCTGGAGCCCGGCGAGCATTCCGAGGCGGGCTTTGCGGGAGTTCTGGACGCTGAAAAGCAGTTCGCGGGCGCGGCGGGCATTTTCGCGACCGCGCAGAGAATATTGCTGAAGCAGAATTTCCTGCCGCCGCAGTCCCGTGAGACTGGTCGGTTGAGCGACGTCCCGCTGGTACCGCAGAGCATCCACGGTCAGGGAACGGCTGGTGCGACCGGGGTGCCCCGACACAAACACCACTTCACCGTCCGCAGGACCACTGTCAGACCACTTCAGGAAATGCTCCGTTTTGGCCGGCTGATCATTTTCGTACACTCGAAAGATGCAGGCGTCCAGACAAAACCGCGGGTATTCGAAGTTATCCGCATCGCCACCGAAAAACGCAATTGCCGTCTCTGGTGCCCACACCAGCCGTACGTCTGTGTACTTCTTATACGAATACAGATGATAGCGACCGCCACCGTAGAGCGTTGTCACTGTACACTTCAGGCCGGATTCTTCCTGAGCAGCCTTTTCGATGCGGGCAATGACGGCTCGTCGAGCAGCGAGGGCCTGTTCCGGAGTCATCCCGGGGGTCACGGCAGCCTGCACCTGTGGGGTTACATCGCGGATCTGCAGGAGCTGGTTCAGCTCCAGATCCGGCGCCTTGAGCTCCTGTGAAGGATCCGTCGCCAGATACCCCTTCTCCAGAATGTTGCGTTCTGCAGTGGAAAGTTTTCCAAGAGTATCTGAACCGACATGGTGGTTTGTAAGCACCAGTCCGGTGGGGGAGATGAAGGAGCCCGATCCGCCAACATTAAACCGCACACTCGATTTCATCAGGTGGTCGGTCCACTCCTGCGGCGCGTCGAAGCCGTATTTTTGCTGCAGCAGCTGACGCGGCAAATCATTGAACAACCACATTCCCTCGTCGGCCGCAGCAGGAACAGGCAGAAACCATCCAGCCATCGCCAAAAATGCAACCAACCGCATCGTACGCTCCACGTCGGGAAACATCGCCAACAACCCGGGCTCAACGACGGATTGTAGCGGCTGAACAGCGGCCGACAAAGCCGGCAGAAGGAAAGATTCCCCGTGGCTGACCATCTCCTGGCTACGGTTTTTGTGCAACCGCCTGCGCAGCCCAGGGATACTCCAGCGACACCGCCGGACGCACAGGCAGCGACGACAGGCTGGTGTCGGCCGTGCACGTCAGCATCAGCCGCACATAAACAAAATTCCCAACGCTGGCCGCTGTGCGATTCCAGAACCGCGCGTCCACCTGACAGTACTGCGGCCGTTCAAGCTCGCTGATCGGCCCCGATTTCCACAACCGGTCGTTGATATAAACCGAGTACTTTACAGGGACGTTTTCCCATGTCATCCGGGTAATCTTTGACTGCCTCTGGCCACCGCTGAGGAAAAACCGCAAAGCCGGCAATTCGCTGCGATCACACAGCACTCGAACTTCTTCTGAGACTCGACTGCCGGCCTTCAGGCCCCGCCGAACATCGGGAAATCGAACCGTAAAGGACACCCGGGTCACGTCCGACACCGCTGCCAGCTTCTGAGCTGCGGCCTCGGATTTCACGGGCGCGATGCTGGCAAACGTGCGGCCACTGCGATCCGCCAGCATCCCCAGTCCCGTATGCAGCAGAATCACTGCGGATAACAAAGCAGCACCGGGCAGAATATGCCTCGGCAAACCAACAATGCTCACAGTCTTCGCTGCTTCAGCAGGCGAACGTCGTCCCAGCACCGCACCGGCACTCCAGCAGGCAGGCATCAGCCAGATCAACGAATCTTCCGGCCGCGCCTCGCTTACCAGCAGCAGTGTCGTGAGCACACACAGAATTGAACACACGGGATAAACCTCGGCTCGCGAAACCCCTTCGCCCAAGGAATTCCATAACCTCATCAGCACCAGGATTACGATCCAGCAGGACAGACCATACCTCAACACCGCCCTGACCACCGGATAGGGCAGTACAGGTCGGTTCGGGTCTGCGTCCAGCGCATAGTCACTCCGCGCATACACCACTGCCTTGCGGAGCATCGTGCCAAATAAACTCGATCCCGCCCCAAACTTCTCATGAATCAACTTTCGACTGACAAATTCCTTCCGCTCCGCATCCGGGACAAGCGGGAAATACATGTCCCGCCAGATCGAAACACTGCGACCAGCACCCTCCGTACCGGATTCCACCGCCGTCAACTCAGCGTCAGCATCACCAACGACCTGCAAAGACTGCGGCAGATAATTGCTGATCTGCTGATCCACGCCTTTCACAATCAACCAGGACAGACCGATGGCCAGTACCAAACCCAGCGGGACAGCGGCCGATGGCACCGCCATCACATTCCATCCGTCAGCATGCCGTCCCTTCGGCAACGCCCGCAGCAGCCACACAGCCAAAAACAGGGCTGCCACCCAAAAAATTCCCCGCGACGAGGACAATTCCACGAGGGCCAGTGCAACACCGAACAACAGGCAGGCCAGCAGCCACACCAGCCTCGGAAATTCCTGCCCCGTGACCGAAACGCGCCGCAGCCAGATCCGACCATATTCAAAACCACACCAGGCCAGCAGAACACAGAAACACTCCGCAATTCGAGGGGATCCCGCGGCGCCCAGAAAACGAAACTCCGGCTCCACCAGGACCAGCAAAGCCAATCCCGCAGCAGCCCCCCGCAATCCCACAATTCGCACCGCCAACCAGAAAAACAACAACGCACAACAGGCCTGCAGAAACAGGCCGGCCGCCTGCACGGCAGCCGGGCCGGTTCCCAGGACCTTCACCGCAGGCAGAGAAAACACCACTGCCTGCCGAACAAGTTCCATGGAGACAGGACGCGACACCCGGGCTAAGCCATCCCAGCCGTCCGCTGCAAGCAACTCGCCAAGCTCCAGACACAGCAGTGCCGCCTCATCGGGCCGACATTCCAGCGGCTCGCGAAATACCCAAACGCCCGCTGTCATCAACAATACCAGTAGAATCCCGCCCACGGAAAGCAGTAACGGGCCCGAACGGTTCACCACCGTCCGAATCAGCCATGTGCCGGCTGCAATCACCGCCAGCACACAAATCAAGCCTGCTGCAAGCTGCCACGCCGAACGCTGACCCGCAGCCACCCCGAAATAGAAAAACAGCTGCACGCCGAGCAACAGAATCAATAACGCGTGGGCTGCCGAGGACACGCTGAACAAAGCCAGTCCACTTTCCCAGCTCAACACATCAGGCGACTCCACGACCCGAAAGGCTCGCCGCAACACCTGCAGACCGGCGATGGTCATGATCAGAGTCTGGAGCAGCGCGAGGAACAGGAGTGACAAGTCTCCCTGCCAATTCAGCATGCCCCGCGATCGGCTCAGCAATGAATCCGGCGGATTCTTCAACGTCACTTCCACAACATGGGGCAGACCATTCCGGACAAACCCATTGAGAATTCCAGCCTCCGGTTGCCCCAGGGTCAGCTCCGCACCGCTGTAGCTCTGGTCCGGCCACGACCAGTACTCCCCGCAGTGAATCTGCACCTGCTCTGCACTCAGCGGCAACGGGTCTCGCGAAGCGATCAACACGGATCTCACCGGCCTCGATGGACCAGCATGCCGCCAGACGCCGGATTTGCCAGCCACCGGTTCAAGAGGCCAGCCGTCAGTCCCCGCAAACCGGACGTAGACTTCCAGCTGCCTGCCTGCCTCTGCGGCACCGGTCGCCGCCCTGCCTTCCACGGACTGCAGCTGCAGGTGCACGCGGGAAAAATGTCCATCCCCCGACAGCCTGTAAACGCAGGCCACGACAAAACATGCAGCAGCAGCCGCAAGCAGCAACAACAGCCGTCCCAAAACGCGGAAACGTGAAAACACAGATCTCTCCGCCACCGTAATTCCGACATTTCCGAGGGAAACTGCACCATTAACCAGCAGGCCACCACGGCCGCCCGGCTTCGAAAATTCCCCCTAACCAGCCTCTCTTACGCCCTGCCACGCCAATTGCAAACATTTCCTGCCCAGCTGTTGCCCCACCGGCATTTGCCGCCCCCGTTCGCACCGCTTCTAACGCAGCCTCTGCCAAACATCATCAAATCTGCTGCCAATTCACCACAACGCCGCAAATCCAAGTCTCCTCTGAGAATTGTCAAATCCCGCAGATCCTGCCCGCCAGTCAGAGAACGGCCCGGGGAGTTGCGGAGTGGTGCCGAGTGACTGATTTTCAGCTGAAAGCAATTCCATCTTTCCTTCCTGGCCTCCAAAACATCCCGAATGAGTTGAACACGGTTGCCCAGCGTCGGTCAGCACCGTAAAATCACGGGACTTTGATGCTTCAAAAACAGCCTTTCGTCTGTTCCACTTCTGCCATGCTCCTGCGAATCACCAATCTGCGGACACCGGTGGAGGTCCCTGAGACTCAGCTGCCACAGGAACTGGCGCACAGCCTCGAAGTTCCTGTCGCCGATCTCCCACCGATCCGGATTCTCCGTAAGAGCCTGGACGCCCGCAGTCGACACAGACTTGAGTTTGTCTACAGTCTGGCTCTGTCCGCCGAAGGTCGGGAACTCGGCTCGCTCCGCAGCCGCAGCGGGGTTTCCGTCGAACCCTGGCAAGCTCCTCCCTTTGAAGACCCCGACCCCGGGACACAGCCTCTGCCGTCACGCCCGGTCGTGGTTGGCTCCGGCCCGGCCGGGCTGCTGGCCGGCTACTTTCTGGCACTCCGTGGCTACCGCCCTCTGATCATTGAGCGGGGTCAGCCGGTGCGTGAGCGAGTTCCTGCGATCCGCTCGTTCGACAGTGGCGGCCCCCACGACAACGAGAACAACTACCTCTTTGGCGAAGGCGGGGCGGGCTGCTTCAGCGACGGGAAGCTCACCTGCCGCATCACTGGTCCCGATGTCGACTGGGTTCTCAGCAGCTTCGTGGAATGCGGCGGCAGACCCTCGCTCGTGTACGAACATCGACCACACCTCGGCAGCAACAAGCTTCCGATGATCTGCCGCAATTATCGCCGCCGCATTGAAGCTCTTGGAGGCGAGTACCGTTTCAACTGCCGCCTTGAGGGTCTTCGGTTCGAGAACAGCCGGCTCACGGCGCTCCACACGTCTTCCGGCACCATCCAAACCTCCGTCTGCGTCCTGGCCATCGGGCACAGTGCCCGCGACACCTACGAAATGCTGCTGGATTCGGGCCTGCCGCTTCGCCAGAAAGCCTTTCAGCTGGGGCTCCGCATCGAACAACCGCAGGAACTCATCAATCAGCACAAATACGGTCGTGAGAGCTACCTGCAACTCCTGGGCGCCGCTGACTACTCACTCGTTGCCCGCGGCCAGAAGGATCTGTTCACCTTCTGCATGTGTGCCGGAGGCATTGTGATTCCCAGCATTTCCGAACCCAATCGGTTCTGCTCGAACGGTATGAGCAATTCCCGTCACGACACGCCGTTCGCCAACAGTGGCCTTGTCGTGACGCTCGAAACGAGCGAATTTGGCAGCTCCCACCCTCTCGCCGGTGTCCACCTGCAGAGGCACTACGAAGGACTTGCCTTCCAGCTCACTGGCGGCGACTACTCCGCGCCAATTCAGCGTGCCCGCGACTTCCTCGCAAATCGCACTCCCGGCCCGCATGAAAAAATCCCTTCATCCTACGAACGCGGCACCCAGCCTCGTAACCTGACCAGCCTGCTCCCCCCCTCCATACTCCGGGCAGTCCAGGCGGGGCTCCCGGTCATGGACCGGCAGTGGAACGGTAGGTACCTCCCCGACGCAGTGCTCGTGGGCCCGGAAATGCGTGGAAGTTCGCCTGTTCGCATCGACCGCGATCCCGAATCGATGGAAATCCCTGGCATGCCAGGTGTATATCCCATCGGGGAAGGTGCGGGTTATGCCGGGGGCATCGTAACCGCCGCCGTCGATGGACTCCGTGCAGCCCGAAAAATCGTTGCCCGCTACCGCGTCCCTGACGCCTGAGCCCAACGGAACATTCGATTCTCCGAGAATTCCTGTTTCACACCCAATGGAGCAGTTCCGGCTCGGTCTAAAATGCGGAAGCTGTCTGTGGGGTGAATTTCTGCACCCCGCAATCAACTCCACATTTCCCACATACAGCCGGCAGATCCTTTCAGCCTTCCACACCCAACCCCCTGAGCCATCGCAATGTCTGACCCTTCACGTGAAACTCTGGAAACCTTCGAGAATCCCTACCCCAATCGCAATTTCGTGGTCGAAACCATCGCCCCCGAATTCACTTCCATTTGCCCCAAAACCGGCCATCCGGACTTTGGAACTCTCACCATCACCTACGTCGCCGACAAAGTCTGCTACGAACTCAAATCGCTCAAGCTTTATCTTCAGCAGTACCGCAATCACGGTGCTTACTACGAGCGGGTGACCAATATGATCCTCGACGACCTCGTTGCCGTGACCAACCCGCGGTGGATGAAAATCGAGGCCGCGTTTACTCCCCGTGGCGGCATTCGCACCACAGTGATTGTGGAACACGGCAGGCGTCCCGAGTAAACTTCCGGGGTTATCGCCCGCGGTAGCTGCCGTCCATCGGCCCCTCCGGGCGAAACACCACAGTCAGCGGAGCATACCAGTGGCAAAAGCATGGGGCGGGCGGTTTCATCAGGCAACAGACTCCCGCGTTGAAGCCTTCACAGAATCGATCAGCTTCGACCGCCGTCTGTACGCTGTGGACATTCGCGGCTCCATGGCCCACGCCACCATGCTTGCTCACTGCGGCCTGATCACCGCCGAAGACCGTGACCAGATCTGCGCACACCTCGACCAGATCGGCGAAGAAATTGCCTCCGGGCAGTTCACCTTCCGGCAGGATCTGGAAGACATTCACATGCACATCGAAAACGCGCTGATCACGCGAATCGGCGACGTTGGACGCAGACTTCACACCGGCCGCAGTCGTAATGACCAGGTTTCGACCGACCTCAAGCTCTACACCCGAGACGCCATCGACACCATTGATCGGCTGCTTGCAGAAGTGCAGCGTGCCTTCCTTGACCGCTGCGATACCGATGCCGACGTTGTCCTGCCCGGCTACACCCACCTGCAGCGTGCCCAGCCAGTCATGGCCGCCCATTACTGGCTGGCCTACATCGAAAAATTCCAGCGCGACCGCGAACGACTTGCTGACTGCAGAAAACGCGTCAACGTCAGCCCTCTCGGCGCCGCGGCGCTCGCCGGCACCTCGCTCCCCATCGACCGTGCCCTGACCGCTCGCCTGCTGGGATTCGATTCTGTAGCCGCCAACAGCCTCGATGTCAGCAGCGACCGTGACTATCTCGTTGAATTCACCTTTTGCCTCGCACTCATCGCCACCCACCTCAGCACGTGGGCTGAGGAATGGATTATCTGGTTCACAACCGAATTCAGCTTCCTGAAACTCCCGGATGCCTACACCACAGGCTCCTCCATCATGCCCCAGAAACGCAACCCGGACGTGCTCGAACTTATCCGCGGCCGCACCGCCCGAGTTGATGCTGCCGTTCCCCAGCTGCTGATCCTCCTGAAAAGCCTCCCCATGGCCTACAATCGCGATCTTCAGGAAGACAAGCTCGCGCTCTTCGGCGCCATCGATGCTCTGCAGCCCTGTCTTGAATTGGCTCCCTCCATCATTGTCGGCGCAGAACTTCGCAGGGATCGCATCGCCGCAAGGCTCGAAGATGGCTTCCTCGATGCCACCGTCCTGATGGAATACCTGATCCGCAAGGGCGTTCCCATGCGGTCGGGGCACGAAACCGTCGGACGACTGGTCGCCCACTGCGAAGCTCGCGGCTGCCGACTCGCCGAACTCCCCCTCGCGGAACTCCAGGAAGCCTGCCCCAAAATTGAAGCCGACGTCGCCAGCGTCCTCGGGACCATCAATGCCAATCGTGCCCTGCAGTCTTACGGATCCGGCGGCCGCGAAGCCGTAAGCACCCAGGTCGAAGCCTGGAAAAAACGACTCCCCCCCGCCGGCTGAACACCCCGGGAAGCCGAAACTTCGCATTGACTCCAAAGCACCGTTTACTGCAGACTGCGGCGAAAACTGCCGGAAAAGCTCCGTCAGTGTTCGCAGATTGGTACCGCCTGCAGTAATTCCGGGAATCAATGGAGTGATCGGGATGGGTGAATCGCTTTCCAGTCGCATGCTCTGGCTCGCTGCACTGTTTCTGCTGGCCACCACCCGGCCCGCCAACGCTCAACAGCGCCAGGTCACAGCCGACCAGCTGCTCAAACAGTACGTTCCCATTCAAAAAGGCGTGGAATACGACACGCCCAAGCCCGAGGACTTCGCGAAGTGTCGCCTCGTGCAGGAAAAAAACAGCTACGTCATCTACGGTCCAGCCAATGAACCGCTCCGTCGATTCACAGACTCCAACGGCGATGGACCGCCCGACATCTACCACTACTACCGACTTGGACTCGAAGTCTACCGCGAAATCGATACGAATGGCGACCATAAAGCGCGCCGCAATACACGCCCCGACCAGTTTCGCTGGATGAACTGGGGCGGCACCCGCTGGGGAATCGACGCCAATGAAGACGGACGCATCGAATCGTGGAAGATGATTTCCGCCCAGGAAGCTGCGCGAGTGGCCGTGGAAGCGCTCATTGCCGGAGACCTCGCAGCACTCGAATCCGTCCTGCTCACCAACGCTGAGATCCAATCCCTGAAGGTTCCCGCAGCGATGGCCAAACAACTGCAGGATGCCTCTGCCGATCTCCCCAAAAAGGCGCAGGCCGCAGTGGCCGGTGGCCGGATCCTCAATTCCAAAAGCCTCTGGGTCCGCTTCGACGCTGCCCTCCCGGGACTCGTGCCCGCCGAACAAAGCGGTGCCGGTCAGGATCTGATGGTCTACGAGAACGCCATGGCCTACGTTCAAAATGGCGAAAAGCTGGAGCTGATTTCCATTGGTGAAATGGTGCAGGTGGGCGCAGCATGGAAACTTGTCAGCGTCCCCACACCACTCGATACCAGCGGCACAGCCGTCGTTGCGCTCGGTGGCGTCCTCATGCAAACAGGCCTCGGCTCCACGGGCACTGCAGCCTCGGAAATGTCAGCCGAAATGCAAAAACTGCTTGCTGACCTGCAAAAGCTTGATGAAAACAGCCCCCGCCCCGATGCCTCACCACAGGAACTCGCCAACTACAACGTCTCCCGCGCCAACCTGGCCGAAAAACTTATCGGCCAGGCACGCACCGATGAAGAACGCGCCCAGTGGATCCAGCAGTACACTGACAGCCTCTCGACGGCCACACAGTCCGGGCTCTACAGTGAAGGACTCGCACGCCTGCAGAATCTTGAAAACGCCGTTCGCTCCAATAACACGCTCCTCGGCTACGTCTCCTACCGACGCCTCATGGCCGAATATGCCGTGCGGCTGAAAACAGACGACAAGACCACCGGCGAAGCAGAATCCCGAGCCGCCCGTGAGGCGACCCAGAAATGGTGGTTTGAACAACTTGAAGCTTTCGCCCGCCAGTGGCCAGGTTCTGATGATGCCCCCGACGCCGTCGTTCAGCTGGCCATCAGCTACGAACTCATGGGCCGCATTGACGATGCCAAAGCCTGGTATGCTCAGCTGGCCAAAAACTACCCGCAGACTGAAGGCGGAATCAAAGCCACCGGTGCCCTCCGACGTCTTAACCTTATCGGCAACCCACTCCAGCTCGCCGGAAAGAACCTCCAAAACCAGCCCATCTCCGCTGCGCAATACCGCAACAAAGTTGTTCTCGTCGTCTTCTGGGCCTCCTACGCCCAGCCCTTCGCTGATGACCTCGAATCTCTGCAGGCCGCCTACGCCAAACATCAAAAAGCCGGCTTCGAAATTCTCGGTGTCAATATGGACCCCGACCCTGCTGCCGCTGCCGCCTTTCTCACCAGGTCCAGCATCCGCTGGCAAAACCTGCGCGAAGCCGCAGCTCAACCCGGTGGCCAGCCTGGTGACTTCGGCTTCGGCATCGTCTCGCTCCCCACCATGTTCCTCGTAAACCGCGAAGGCATCGTCGAAGGCGGCATCACGGCCCGCAACCTCGACCTCGCCGTCGCCGCGCTCCTCCAGGGAAAGAAACTTGAATCCCTCCAGCCAGCTGACGCCCCGGCCCCGGATGCCGCTGCCAGCGGTCGCTCTGCCGAAACCCCGAAAGCCAGGGAATAACCCACGCGGCCCCCCCAGCTCAACCTGCGCCCTGTCAATAAAAACCCACTCTTTCCTCTCCGCATTCCCGTCAAAAAAGCCCGTTCGCATGCGCTGCGTCGCCCTGAGCCTGCTGTGCATCGTAGCCGTCGCCCAAACGGCCACAGCTGCTGATCATCCAAACATTATCGTGATCCTCGTCGATGACCTCGGCTACGGCGACCTCTCCTGCAGCGGTGCAACCGCAGTCAATACACCAAATATTGACCGCATCGCCGCCGAAGGCTGCCGCTTCACAGACGGCCACAGTTCCGCAGCCACCTGCACGCCCTCCCGCTATGCCCTGCTTACCGGCGAGTACGCATGGCGCCGCAAAGACACGGGGATCGCCCCTGGAGATGCCGGGGCGATTATCCTTCCAGGCCGCACCACCGTTGCTTCGCTCCTCAAATCCGCCGGTTATCGTTCCACTGTTGTTGGCAAGTGGCACCTCGGACTGGGACGCGATAAACCCGACTGGAACGGTCGCATCACCCCAGGACCGATCGATATCGGTTTTGACGAATGCTTCCTGATGCCGGCAACTGGTGATCGAGTCCCCTGTGTGTACGTGGAAAACGACCACGTCGTGGGCCTCGATCCTGCAGACCCGATCTCCGTCAGTTTTTCCGGGCCCTTTGGTGACGAACCAACGGGACTGAAAAACCCGGAACTGCTCAAAATGGCCTGGGACCACGGCCACAACGCCACGATCATCAACGGAATCAGCCGTATTGGCTTCATGACGGGCGGCCGCAGTGCTCGCTGGATCGACGAAGACATGGCCGATGTCTTCACCGCAAAAGCCGTGCATTTCATCGACCGCCATGTCGCCAACCATCAAGACCAGCCTTTTTTCCTGTTCTTCAATCCCCACGATATCCACGTGCCCCGTGCACCCCATCAGCGTTTTGCGGGCTCTACCCAACTCGGCCCACGCGGTGATGCCATTCGCCAGCTGGACTGGTCCGTCGGCGAAATCCTGCATTGCCTCGATCAGCATCAGATCACGAACAACACACTGCTGATTTTCACCAGCGACAACGGCCCCGTACTTAATGATGGCTACCGCGACCAGGCTGCAGAACTCAATGGAAACCACCGCCCGGCCGGACCGTGGCGGGGAGGCAAATACAGCGCGTTCGAAGGCGGGACTCGCGTGCCCTTCCTCGCCCGCTGGCCCGGACATATCCAGGCCGGAACCACATCCGATGCCCTCGTCTGCCAAATCGACTTCCTCGCCACCTTCGCAGAACTCACTGGCGAAAATCTGCCACCCGACGCCGGTCCCGACAGCCAGAAACAACTCCGCGCCCTAACAGGCGCCGATCGGCATGGACGTGATCACCTCGTTGAACAGGCCGCCACGCTCTCCCTTCGCCAGGGTCACTGGAAATTCATCGAACCCAGCCGCGGCCAGGCGTTGAACCGCCAGGTCAATATCGAAACTGGAAATAACCCTGAACCACAGCTCTATGATCTCCAGTCCGACCCGGGCGAAACAAGGAACCTCGCCGCTGCCGAATCCCGGCGGCTCGCGGAAATGCAACAGCTGCTCAATCAAATTCGTAAGCCCAGGTAGCTGCCGACATGAAGCTCGCCGATTCTCCCTTTAACCCCCGGCCCGCAGATGCTGTCGCTGGCATCTTCGCCGTGTTCCATGAACGCGGTGGGCGGCATTATGGCGAGCACGTCAGTGAACTGGAGCACGCGCTGCAGACGGCTGAATTCGCCCGACAGTTCGGCGAATCGGACGCCGTCGTGCTGGCCTGCCTGCTGCATGATTTCGGACACATGCTGCACGAGCTGGGTGAAGACGTGGCGCTGCAGGGAGTCGATGCGAGGCACGAGGAGCTGGGGGCACAACTCCTGCAAAACCTGTTTCCCGAAGAAGTCCTGGATCCCATTCGCCAGCACGTGGCCGCCAAACGTTACCTTTGCTGGAAGGAACCCCAGTACGCAGCGGGTCTGTCTGCGTCATCTGTACGAAGTCTGAAGCTGCAGGGCGGCCCGATGACAGCCGCGGAGGCAGCAGCCTTTGAGGCCCGGCCGCACTTTGCAGCCTGCGTCAGCCTGCGGAGATATGACGACATGGGCAAGGTGCCGCAGATGCAAACCGCCAGTCTGCAAAGCTATGAACCACTGATTCGGCAGTTCCTAGTGCACTGAACAGAATTCACTGCTGTTGATGTAGGCCCAGAGCATATCTTCGGTGGTGGTCTGGATGGCGGTCTGCGGCGGCAGTGAACGAACCAGAGAACGATAACGGTTTCGAAAGGCACGTTCTTCGCGTTCCGTGGGCTCACGGTTGAGTGTTGCGAGGGCCAGGCGCTGGAGCGATTCAGTCACCCCGGCAGGATCCTCGACGGTACGGGACAGCTCCGCGGCAGCCAGCGGGATTGCGGACTCGAGATCAGCGCCGTTCATCAGGAGCAGAGCCTGGGCGATGTTGCTTTCGAAAAGGAGCGATTCGGAGTTATCGTCGGTATCGTGGGCCTGCACGAATTGCTCAACCCACCGCCGACGATGATCACTGCCGACGGCTGCTTCCAATGGTCGGCCGGAGATGGAGTGGATTGCCGTGCGGACGGATTCGTAAACCTGCTCAGGCCCCATCGGACGGGGATAGATGTGTGAAAAGAGTGGCACTCCACCTTCTTCCGGATCATCAACCAGCGAATCGGGCGTATCGGCAGGGAGCGAGCTGAGCGAGAACGCTTCGGACATGGCGATCCAACGCATCAGTTTGTGCAGGTCGTAGCCGGAATCGGCGAAGGCCTGCGTAAGCGTCTCGAGGAGCTCCGGGTTGCTGGGCGGATTGTGGGGACCAAGGTCGTCGATGGGGTTTGTGAATCCATATCCGAAGAACATCGCCCACGTGCGATTGACCATCGCCCGAGCGACGTGGTGGCCGTCTTCTGTGGCGAGAATCCGAGCCAGTTCGGCACGACGAGAAGGAGCGTCCGAAGGAATCGATCGACCGGAAAACTCGGGCAGCACGGCCTTCTGTTCGCCCCGGCGGTTTTCGTAGAACGTCATGCCGCTGGAGCTGTCGACACCGGCAGAAGCACCTGCTGAGTCGCGCAGAGTGAGCACCGGTGCGGACATGCCTGCAGCCTCCGCAGGCAATCGCCCACTCACCGCGTTTTTGAAGAATGCATTCAGCGACCAGAAGTCACTTTGCCTGAGCTGTTGGGCAAGCGGATGGTCGTGGCACTGCATGCAGTGAACCTGCTGGCCAAGGAACAGACGCGCGGTGACGGCTGTGGCAGGAGTTGCCTGATCGTTGAGATGGGCCAGCAGAAAGTTGGTCTCACCCTGCTGGTCATTCCGACCTTCCGCAGCGATCAGACGGCTGACAATTTCGATCCACGGACGATTCTCTGCGAATTGCCCCTGCAGGAAGCTGAACAGCGCCGGCTGATTTACCCCGCGTGGATTGGAGCGGCCGATAAGCAGGTTTGTCCAGGTGGCCGCAAGGTTAGCGGCAGAGTCGGGCGCAGCAAGCAGGGAATCAACCAGCTGCGAGCGTTTGTCGACGGCATTACTGGAGACGAAGGACGCGACCTCCTGCTGAGTCGGAATGCGGCCCGAGATTGTCAGGTAGACGCGACGGACCCATTCATAATCATTGGCAGTCGCCGCCGGGGTGACGGAATTATCCTGCCAGGCCTGACGGAGCAGATCGTTGATGCGAACGACCATCTGCCGATCGTCGGGCAGTGAACCAGCATTCGCGGCGGCCGGTCGATCAGAGCCGGACGTGGGAGCTGGGGACATCGCCGCCTGATTAGCGGTGGGCGCTGGAGCAGGAGCGGGTGTTACCCCTGCCACCACCGGCAAACGCAGCGGAGTGAGCAGTGGATCGGGAATTTCCGGAGCAATCTCGGTCGGCGGCTGAGCGACAGACGGGGCTGACAACTCGACCGTGGGCTTCACCGGTGCTGCAGCTGGAAGCTGTGTCACTTGCACAGGCAGCCTGTTGACAGTCGTCAGCACGCTCCAGAGGATCACCAGAGCCAGACCGGCAATTGCAGCGGGCAGCCGCAGCCGAGACGCCAACAAACGGCGTTGAGCGATTGGACGCTGCAGGGCAAGATCCGGATCCGAGCAGCAGGCCAGCGCGGCGGACTGCCACGCCTCGGGATTGTCGTCCCAGTCTTCGTCTGCACCGGCAGCCGGCAGTGGGGCACCAGCACAGTCCCACGCCAGCTGGCCGTGAAGCTGCATGTAGCGCACAAACAGCGACCGCAGCTGATCTTCAGCACGCAGGAGTTCGTGCAGGCGGCGGCACTGCGCTTCCTGAAGTTCTCCTTCGCACCAGTAGCTGGCGAGTATCAGGAGTTCGTCAGTGGCGGTCATGTGGCCCCCCCCGCAGCGAGTCGGCGGCGCATGCAGTCGAGGAGCATTCGGCGGATTCGTCCGAGAGACTGATAGACGGAATTGGCAGGGCGTCCAAGCTGATTGGCAACCTGGTCACCCGTAGCCCCGGCTGCATAGCGACGTCGGATGAGATCGCGATCCTGTTCCCGGAGCTTTCCCAGACACTCCACAAGGATCTTCCGATCACGTTCTGCGTCAATCGGCTCGTCCTCGATTTTGTCTGCAATCAGCTGCATGACGTCATCGTCCAGGAGTTGTACACGGTGGAAATTGCGACGTCGGAATCGAAAGACTTCAAGCCGGGCGATCGCGCGGCACCACGCCAGAAAGTTCGAACCCGGGGTAAACTGGGACCATTTGCTGAGGATCACAATATTCGCCTCCTGCAGGATTTCCTCAGCGTCAGCGGGCGAATGCACAAGGGGCAGGATGGACAGGTAGAGAGCACGCTGGGCCTGGGTGAATAGTCGGACAAACTCTTCGTCCGGCCCAGCGGCAGAACTCTCCGGCTTTGAATTGGGCTGTGGATCTGCCATACGGCTCGGTCCGGCCTGCGGCGAAAAGAAAGCCCGGCCCTGGGGAGGACCGGGCTTCCGGCTATTGATACACAGGCCACGACTTTGACCGCGGCCGGAGTGTGATTAATCTCAGCCAATCAGTTCCTGAATCGGGGTGCCACCATTGGCCAGCTTCATCGGGCGACCGCGCTTGGAGGTGTGCACGGTGCTGACGGGGATGCCCATGGCATGAGCAACGGTTGCCCAGATATCGCCCGGCAGGTATGCCTTGCTGCCGTCTGCGATCTGGATACCGTCCTTATCGGTGGCCCCAACGGCCTGGCCGTTCTTCAGCCCGCCACCGCCCATCATGACCGACCACGAAGCAGCCCAGTGATCGCGGCCGACGTCCTGATTGATGCGCGGAGTACGTCCGAATTCGCCCATCCACACGAGCACGGTGTTGTCGAGCATCCCGCGGGCCTTGAGGTCAGCAGTGATGGCTGCGATACCTTTGTCGAGCTGTGGGAGTCGCTGATTCTTCAGGGTGTCGAACACGCCGGCGTGGAGGTCCCAGCCACCCATGTTGACTTCAACGAACGGAACACCGACCTGCACCAGCCGGCGAGCCATCAGCAGTCCCTGACCGAAACCGTTGCGGCCGTAAGCGTCCTTCATGGCGTCAGATTCAGCTTCGAGTCCCAGACCCGGGTCGGCTTTGGCAACGTCGAAGGCAGCCATCTGACGGGAGGTCATCAGGTTGACGGCATTGCGATAGACATCCTTGTGAGCGCGGGGCAGTTCACCGCGACGCGAGTTCATGAAGTTGGATTCGATTTCCTCAAGCATCGTCAGGCGGGCGCCCAGACGCTTCTTACCTTCTTCGGAGGGCTCATTGCGGATGCGACCTGAGCTGTCAACGACGAAGGGAGCATGGGTCATGCCGAGGAAGCCGGCCTGACCAGATCCACCGCCCACGGAAACGAAGGCTGGGATTTCGAGTGCCTTGCGATTGCGACCCAGCTCGTAGCTGACGACAGACCCGAAGGTTGGGTGCACGACCGTTGGGTTCGGGACGTAGGCGGTCTGCATGTAATACCGCCCGCGGCCGTGGTCGGCTTCGCGAGTGCTCATGGAGCGGACGATGGAGAGATCACCGAAGACCTTGGCGGTTTCCGGCATGTGCTCGGAGATCTGCACTCCAGGAGCAGCCGTATCGATGGGCTTGAATTCGCCACCGTTCTTGGATTCCGGTTTGAGGTCCCAGATGTCGATTGTCGGAGGACCACCACCCATCCACATCAGGATACAGGCCTTCTGGTTGCTCTTAAGCACATCAGCATTGGCCTGCACATGCGACAGGAAGTTCATCGCCGGAACGGTGGCAGCAGCCGTTGCAAGGTGCTGCATGAAGTGACGGCGATTCATGCCGTAGTGATTCCAGAGTGCCATGGGGATCTCCCGAGTGAATCAGTTGAAGAGAAACGGGACAAGAGAAGGACAGGAAGTTGTGATTAGTGGATAAAGACGAATTCGTTGGAGTTCAGGAGTGCCCAGAAGAGGTCCTGATAACCCTGCAGCTTCGAAGGGCCGTATTTGCCAAGAGCCTTCTGCATTTTGGCCAGCTCAACCTTGGTGGGCTTGCGGCTGAGTGCCGCCAGATACAGATCGCCGATCTTCTGAGCTTCGTTTCCGGGACTGCTCATCTCTTCAAACAGGAAGCTGCCGCGATCGACGCTGCAGGCTTTCTCGATGAGCTCACTGTTCATCATCATCAACGCCTGGGGAATGGTCCCGTTAAACGTTGTGGTTTCATCGTTTTCGTCATTCTCGAAGGCAACCACGAATTGCTGCATCCAGCGACGACGCTGCTCTTCCTGGGCTGACCAGTTGCCATTCCCCGACTGGTGAGCATTGCTGGCAACGATCAGCGAGTCGTACATCTGTTCAGCCTGCATGGACTTCAGGTACATATGGCTGAAGAGCGGCATCTCGCCGGCGGCCGGATCGTCCACTTTGTTCTTTTCGCCGAACTGGCTGGAAAGGCCGTAGGATTCGCTGTTGACGATCCAGCGAATCAGGGACTTTACATCGTAGTCAGCAGCCACGAATTCGCGGGCGAGCCGATCCAGCAGTTCCGGATGGCTGGCGGGGTTATGTGGACCCATGTCATCGACAGGCCGCGTAAACCCATATCCGAAGAAGTGACTCCACATCCGATTCACCATGGCCTGGGCCAGCTGCGGGGCACCGTTTTCGGCAGGCTCAGTAATCAGCTTGGCCAATTCCGCACGCCGGTCCACTTCCGGACCAGGATCAACTTCACGACCCTGAAAACGCGGAAACGCCACCTGCATCACACCGCTGCGCTTTTCAAAGAAGACAGGACCGGAAAAGTCCTGCCAGACCACCTCGGAATAATCATCAACCTGGCGACCAGTCTTAGGGTCCAGCTTGCGATGATCTTCCTTGCCAACCTGACGGAAGAAACTATTGAACTCCCAGAACTGATCCTGCTGCCATTTGTTAAACGGGTGATTGTGGCACTGAGTGCACTGAACCTGCAGTCCGAGAAACAGCCGCGTGGTCATGGCGGTCAGCTGCACGCCATCGTCGGGCATCTGCATCTGAGCGAGGATGTAGTTCACCGCACCATTTTCTTCGAAATGGCCGGAAGCCGTTACCAGCTCGACGACAATCTCGTTCCAGGGGCGGTTTTTAGCAAACGCCTCGCGGAAGAATTTTTCCATGCCCGTACGGCTGACGCGCTGCGGCGTGCCACGACCAATGCAGTTATTTGTCCAGATCGTGGTGAAATTGCGAACGTAGTCTTCGTGTTCGAGCAGAGCGTCGACGACCAGGGCCCGCTTGCGGGGATTTTCGTCATCCAGAAACGCCTTCACTTCGACCAGAGTCGGAATTCGGCCGACAAGGTCAAGGTAAACACGACGAATCCACTCTTCATCAGTGGCCGCCGCCGATGGCTCGATTTCGTTGTCAGCCCAGCCCTGACGGATCTGCTGATCGATGAACTGACTGAGCGGAACATCACCAGAAGCCGCGGCAGCACCTGCAGCGGGCTGCTCGTCGGCAGCGAATGCGGCAGAGGTGCCGAAAATTACAACGGCCGCAGCAAGCAAACCCTGAGCCAGCCGGGTGGGCAGACATTTGAAGCCGAAGAGTACGGGTTTCAGCATTCCGGAAGCTCCTGAAGCGGTGCTGTGCCTGGGTAAACAGAGCATCGCCGATCACAGGCGAACCATAGGCAGTTTGGCGATGGGCAACCGATCGGCCAGCCGCTGTTTTGCAGGTCAGCAGCAGGCAGTCGGAGGACCAGCGTAGCTTAACGTGTCTGACGTCGGCGGTGTTCTTGCAAATCCGTCGGAAATTTGCACATTTTTGAAAAACAGCGGCCACTCCAGGTTCGGGTATCGGGGAACGGGTGAGTTTAGGGAAGCGAAAATACTCCAAAATCGTTCAAAAATCCCAATTTTTCTCACCTCGACCAGCTGAGGCGCCCCGAGAATGAAACAGCAATCGCACGACGCGGATTTTCCCTCCGCCGGATTGCCACGGGATTTCCCGAGAGCGTTTGAACCGCCTGACAGGGGGCTGGTGGTGGTTTTTATTGGGGGCTGTTCATGAAGCTGACATTTCTTGGTGGGGCGGGGGAAGTCACAGGCAGCCAGCATCTGCTGGAAACAGATCGGGCCCGCGTCTTATTCGACTGCGGACTGTTCCAGGGGGGTGAGTCTGAGATGCGGCGGCGGAATGAGCGTTTTCGCTGCCGTCCGCGGGACCTTGATGCCGTCATTCTGTCTCATGCCCATATCGATCACTGCGGGAACCTCCCCGGACTGGTCCGGGCCGGCTACAAAGGCCCCATCTTCTGCACTCGGGCCACCGCCGACATCGCAGGAATTATGCTCCGCGACAGTGCGCGGATTCAGGAGGAGGACGCGCGGTACGCGGCGAGGAAGGGGCGTGGTGAGGGG
>JBEAUF010000326.1:0-8529 GCA_041161565.1 Planctomycetota bacterium
GGGCGGCTGTGGGGTGCGGTCGCTGGGCCTTGGGGAGCGTCTTCGGGGGACGGGGACCTGCTCTTCGAGTCAGGCCGGAGTTTTATTTGTGAAAGAGGATTTCGAACTGGCTGCCTTCACCGAGGCGGCTGCGGACGGCGATGCGGGCATTGAGTGCATGGCAGAGGTGTTTGACGATGGCCAGTCCGAGTCCTGAGCCACCACGTTCGCGGGATCGGTCGCGCTCGACGCGGTAGAAGCGTTCGAAGATGCGATCGAGGAGTGATTCGGGGATACCTTCTCCGGTGTCCTGGACGGTGATGGCCGGGCCGAGTGGAGTATTTGCGAGGTTGACGGTGACGCGGCCTTCAGGGGGTGTGTGTTTAATGGCGTTATCGAGGAGGTTATCGAGGATGGTGCGAAGGGCCTGCTGGTCGGTGTTGAGGGGGAGTTGTGGGAGTCCGGTGAGTACGAGTTGTATGTTGCGGGCGTCGGCGATGGTGCGGAGCGTGCGGAGTGAGTTGCCGGCGATGACGGCGGCGTCAACGTTTTCGAGGTGCAGGATTTCCTGGCCGGATTCGACGCGGGCGAGCTGGAGCATTTTGAGGATGAGCTGGAGGAGTCTTTCGGATTGTTCCTCGATTTGTTTGAGGAAGTGGTTGGCGGTGGAGGGGTCTTCGAGGGCGCCGGCGAGGAGTGTATCGGTGCAGGCCTGGATCACGGTCAGGGGTGTTTTGAGTTCGTGAGAGACGCCGCTGACGAAGTCGCGTCGCATGGCTTCGAGTCGGCGGACGTCGGAGATGTCGCGGACGACAACGACGGCTCCGGTATGGGGAGCCTTCTGGATGGGGATGGCGACGAGCAGATGGTGGGCTTCGTCGCGGGGGTTGCGGTATTCGAGCGTGTTTACGGCATTTTTTGTGAGGCATTCTTCGACTGTGTCGAGGAACGCCGGGATGCGGACGGTTTCGTAGAGTCTGTGTCCTGGTGTGATGCCATCGCCGATGGAGAGGAGTCTGCGGGCACCGGGGTTCAGAAACACGATGCGCTGCTGGTGATCGATGGCGATGACGCCTTCGATCATGGAATCGAGGACCGCGGTGAGGAGGTTTACGGAGGCCGTGGCTTCACGTCCGGCCTGTTCCAGCCCGACGATGCGATCCTGGAGCTGGTCTTCAAGCTGGTAGAGAGCATGTGCGACGTCGCCAACTTCGTCGCTGCGGTCGGAGACATCCAGCAGCATGTCATCGCGATCATCGCGGCGCACGGAGGCCTGCAGTTTGCGGGACATGACCTGCAGCGGGGAAACGACGCTGGCAGCCACAACCAGCAGGCAGATTGTACCAAGGCTCCAGGTGATCAGGGTGGCCTGGAGGGCGACCGCAGCAGTTTCGTGGGCCTGTTGTTCTGAGGCGGACGGGTCGGAGGTGATGAGGAGAAAGGCGGGTGCTGGCTGGCGGTTGATACGCTGGCAGGCAACGAGGATTTCGCGGGTGGCCCTGACGGGACGAACGATACGGTGGGTGATTCCGGATCGGGAAGTTGCTGCGGCGTTGATCGCGGAGCGGAGTGTGAAGTCTTCAACGGGCGGGGTTGGGTGTGATTCGAGAGAGTGGCCGGATTGGTCGAGGAGCTGGAGGGTGCGTCCGGCCGGGAGGGTTTTGCGGAAATCCGCGATGAATTGCGGCTGGTTGGTGTCGGGGTGACTGAGGGCGACTGCGACCTGCTGGAGTTGCCCGAGCACTGTTTGGCGGTGTTGTTCGGCGGCGTTGCGGTGCAGAGCGGTGTGGAGGGTGGCACCCAGTCCGAGCACGGCGGGGATGGAGAGCAGGACGTAGAGTCCGACGATTTTCCAGAAAAGTTTGGAGCGCAGCCAGGACAAGCAGGAGCCTTTTGTGTTGGTTGGGCGGAGCCGTTTGGTTTGGCGGGCCGTGATGGTTGAATTCTAGGAGGCCCGGTGGCTGGTGTCATTTCCGGCATGCCCGTCAGTTGGAGTCTTAACAAAGTGGTGGGAGTGGGAGGCCGGCGGGATTTCGGGGAGGGGAGATGCGGGTTTACTGGCTGGGAAAAGCTTGCGGGGCGTGGTTTTTGGGCAACTGTTGCCGGCATTTTTCAGGTGTGTGCAACGTTTTTGTGATGAATTGAAACAGCAATTGGTGTGGGTGTTGCAGGAAGACAACAGCGGCGTTGTGGCGGAAATTAAACGAGGTGGCTGCAGAGTTTTCCTAACCGTCAGGGTCGGTGTGAGCGGGGGGGATTGGGTGTCGTTGGGAGTGGTCCTGGTTGTGGTGCGTGGCAGGTGCTGAATTGCTGATAGGGGACGATTTCCGGCGGGTTGCAAAGTAGCTGACGAGCGCAGGCAGAGAGCTTCGTGGGTGCCGCGGTGCGGAGTGTGTGGCATTTCGTCAACAGCGGGAATTGGCGCGGGGGCTGCTTTGTGGCTGGAGCAGTTCCGCTGGCGTCCTGGTGAACGGGTGCTCGGGTGAGCTCTGGGGACGACTGGCCGACCTGTGGTGCGTTGCGCGAGTCAGCAGGCTGCAGGGATTGTTGTGTAGGGGGGAATCCATGAAATCCTTGATTTGGACATTTTTGTGTGGGGTTGTATTGCAGTGTTGTGGCGGGATGGCGTTCGCACAGGCTCCGCCTTCGGGTCTTAACGAGGCTGGGGTGCAGGGACCGATTACTGGCATCAACCCGACAGCGCGGACGATTACGGTGGGTGGAATGATCTGTGAGATACCGCCGGATCTGGTGCTGGGTGGTACGACGGGCATTACGGGTGCGACGTTGTCCGGGCTGCTGGATGCCGCGGCTCCGGGCAGAGTGCGTTCGATTTTTCAGTCGGGTTTGGGCGAAGCACCTTATTCCGCGGCCACGCTGACAGCTGAGGGTTTGACAGTGGTGGAAGGGACGACAACGCGGCATGTGATGTCCGCGGCGATGGTGGACTTTGGTGAGAACAGCGTGATTGGGACGGTGAGCAGTTACAATGCGACGGCCGGGAGTTTCGTGGTGAATGGCATCACTTGCCGGATGAATCCTGACCGGCGATTTCCGGCGGACGTGCTGAGTCTGGCGGGTACTCCGATGGCAGCGAGCAACTTGAGTCGCAGCGTGAACACGCCGGTTTTGGTTTCCGGTTATTTCCATCAGGGTGTGTTGTATGCGACGCTGGTGGAGACCGAGTTGGTGCCGCTGACTCCGGGTGCAGATACGGTGCAGGTGATTCGGGCGACCGCGCGTCTGCGGGGTGCGGCGCTCAGCGAGCTGAGAATTGACGGAGTTGTGCAGCCGTTTGCGGCGAACACGGTCGTGACTGTGTCGGATTCGGCTTCCGGCACAGTGCTCGGGACAGCTGCTGTGACACAGAGTCTGACAGTTCCGGGTCAGGGCGAGTTTTCGTTCCGTCTGCGGAGTTTGGGACGTCGAGTGACAACGGTACGGGTGCAGAGCAGCGGTCGGGGCGAGACCACGTCCGCTTTAACGATTCGCTGATTGAGACGCTGACTGGCAGCAGCGACGCGGGAGACAGGCTGTGGTGTGCGGTCTGTCTCCCGTTGCCTGATGGCAGTCGCGGATTCAGTTTGACTGATGCGGGGTTGGGGGATGTGTTTGATGCAGGAGTTCGGCGAGTGAATTTCGGAGTTGCAGGTGTTTGGGATTGTGTGCCTGGTTTTGGGTTTCGGCGGGTTGATCGCTGGCCAGGTAGAGTTCCTGGTCGGTGATGGCCGCTGTTTTCCAGTCTCGCCATTCGGTGTAGCGGGCGAGTGGTGTGCGAATGCTGTAACCCATGGAAGTGGGGGTTCCGGTGGGGGAGCGATCGTAATAAGCGGGTCTTGGGTGCTGGGTGAAGGCTGCGGTTTTGCCTGGGGAGTCAGGCTGTTCGAGTGTGGTAGCGAGGCTGTGGCCTTCGAGCGCGGCTGGTTGCGGGAGACCGGCGAGTTCGTTGAGTGTGGGAAAGAGATCGATGAGTTCGGCGATGGCATCTGTCTGTCTGCCGGGAATTTGAGACCCGGTGCATGAATCATCAGTGGAACTCGCGCGTCATATTCGAAGTTTGAAGTTTTGCCCCACAGGGAGTGTTCTCCGATGTGGTAGCCGTGGTCGCTGAGAAAGACGATGATGGTTGATGCGGCGGCCGGGGAGGCATCGAGAGCATCGAGGACTTTGCCGAGTTGAGCGTCCATGAAGCTGATATTGGCGAAGTAGCCGTGTCGCATTTCGGCGGCTTGTTCCGGGCTGGGGATTTTCTGGTTGCCGGCGGGGCCGAGCACTTCAGTGCTCTGGTGAAACGCGACTGAGGGTGCATCAGTGGGGCGGGCGTTGAGCAGTTTGGGAAGTTTGCTGCGGTCGTAGAGATCCCAGTATTTTTTGGGTGCGTTGAAGTGGGCATGGGGCTTCCAGAAGCCGACTGCGAGGAAGAAAGGCTGATCCGGGAGATCGCGGATCGCCTTTACCGCCTCTTCAGCGACGCGCCCGTCATAGTACGCGGCATCGGGGACGTCGCGACATTCACAGATGCCTGGGCCGGAGTATCCGAAGCCTGAGGTGGTGTTTGCGAAGTTGGGTGGCAGGGGGCCGTCAACGAGGGGGCGATCATCGCCGTGGTTGGCAAAGTGCAGGAACTCGGGAGTGCTCCATGACTGTGGATCGCCCTGGACTTTGGTGTGCCAGTTGTGAAATATTTTGCCGATGCAGCGGGTGTGGTAACCGTGGGACCTGAACCAGAGTGGGAGTGTCTGGATATCGGGGTTTCGTTCGCGGAAGTGGACACTGTTGTTCCAGATGCGGAGGGAATCAGGGCGTCGTCCGGTGAGCAGAGATGAGCGGGATGGGTTGCAGACAGCCTGCTGGCAGTAGGCTCGTCTGAAGGTGAGGCTGCGGGCTGCAAGTCTGTCGAGGTTGGGGGTGAGGGCTGCGGAGCCGTAGCAGGCGATTTCGGGGCGGAAGTCATCGGCCATGATAAACAGCACGCCGGGGCGTGTGGCGGGTGCTGCTGGTCGACCGGGACCGGCAGCAGGCGGAAGTGCAGCAGCGGCGGACTGGAAGATGGCCAGCGTACACAGGAGTATGCGGGGGAGACCGGATTGCATGTGGGGGCCTGTCGCGTTGGATGGTAGGTGGCAGGGGTGATTTTGTGTTTGTCAGGACCGGGGGGAGCAGTCTGACGAAATCCTCAGAAATGAACAAATCCGTCGGGAGTTCAGCGGCTGTGAGGGTGACGTACGGACTGGCTTGATCTGCGAGGCGGTACAGGTGAGACTACGTGGCGGGTGATTTTGGCAGCAGTTGGCAACTACAAGAGTCTGTTCCCATGCCAGTGGTACTCCGA
The DNA here is from genome assembly GCA_041161565.1 of Planctomycetota bacterium. Lineage (GTDB taxonomy): Bacteria > Planctomycetota > Planctomycetia > Planctomycetales > Planctomycetaceae > SXXK01. The sequence continues at coordinate 5,312 of JBEAUF010000326.1, forward strand.
ATGCATTCTGTGAGCCGCACTTTCCGCACGGCGGCTGGAGAATTACCGATTCTGCGTGACGTAAATCTGCGATTATTATCGGGTGAGGCGGTGGCGATTCGGGGTCCATCCGGCTGCGGCAAGAGTACTTTGCTGTACATCGCCGGAACTCTGGATCTGCCGAGTGGCGGGGTGGTGGAGATTCTGGGAGAGAATCCGTGGCGGTTAAGCGGTCGGCGTCTGGCGGCATTCAGGAATCAGCACATCGGATTTGTGTTTCAGGATCATCAGTTGTTGCCGCAGTGCAGTGTTCTGGAAAACGTGCTGCTGCCATCGCTGGCGGGATTTGATTCTCCGGACGGTCTGCGTGAGCGAGCGGCCGCGTTGCTTGAGCGCGTGGGATTAGGCGGCAGGCTGCATCAGCGTCCCGGGAGATTATCGGGTGGTGAGCGTCAGCGGGTAGCGGTTTGTCGGGCTTTGATTAACGAGCCATCGTTGTTGCTGGCGGACGAGCCTACGGGGAATCTGGATCCGGTGACCGCAGCGGAGATTGGCACTTTGCTGTTGGAGATGGCTACCGAGCATGAGGCGGCGCTACTTTGTGTGACTCATTCTGACGAGCTGGCCGGGCGTTTTCCGCACGTGATTCAGTTGCATGAAGGCGTGGTGAGTTACGCGGGAGATGGCAGTTTTGCGTCGGCTGGCCAGGGTGGTTGAAGGCAGCAGTTTGTCGGGGGCGAACGGTGCTGGACAGTTTCAACGATCGCTGGGCACTGGTGACGGGAGCATCTTCGGGCATCGGCGCGGAGTTTGCGGTGCAGTTGGCAAGCCGGGGCATGCATCTGATTCTGGCGGCTCGTCGGAAGGATCGGATGACACAGCTGGCGACGGACTTGAATACTCGTCACGGCACACGTTGTCACGTGGTGACGATTGACCTTGCGGATCCTGAGTCCGGTGCGTTGCTGTACGAGGAGCTGCAGCGGCTGGGGGTTTCTGTTGAGTTGTTGGTGAACAACGCGGGCTGCGGACTGATTGGTCAGATCGAGACGACGTCTCCGGATGAAGTCCGCCGCATGCTGCAGCTGAACCTGCTCACACTGACGGATCTGACCTACCGTTTTCTCCCGGACATGCTGGAACGCAGGCACGGGGCGATTGTTAATGTGTCCTCGCAGGCGGCCTTTCAGCCGGTCGCTTTCATGGGGGCGTACGCTGCCAGCAAATCCTTCATTCTGCATTTCAGTGAGGCTTTGTGGGCGGAAGCGCGGAGCCGTGGAGTGACGGTGATGGCGCTTTGTCCTGGCGTTACGCGGACGGACTTCTTCGATACCGCCGGTGCTCCGGGCTGGCTGGAGAAGCACACGGCACAGTCACCTGTGAAGGTGGTCAAGGCGGCCCTGCGGGCGCTGGAGAAGCGACGTCAGTATGTGGTGCCTGGCTGGGGGAACTATCTGATGACGCTGCTGGTCCGCCTGACGACTCGGAGGACAGCGGTGAATGAGTCGAAGCGTTACTTTCGGCCGCGGAAGGAGAAGGAGAAGCGTTCGCCGCGGCCGGAAGGCTGAAGCAGGCCATTTCGGCGGCGTTGCGGACAAACAGTCGGCCGTGGGCGACTGCCGGTACGTTCCACGTACGGTCATTCAGCGGTTGAAAGCGAGTGATTTCGCGAAAGGCCAAGGGTGAGGCTTCGACGAGAGCCACGGTGCCATCTTCGGCCTGAACGAGAAGTTTGTCGTGCCACAGGAGCACGTGGCCGAAGCGATAGCGACCGCCTTTCCAGCGACGTTGTCCTGTTGCGGCGTCCACGCATGCGAGGATGCCGTCATCGAGTCCGTAGACATGGTTGTCGTGGGCGACTGCTTCGTTGAATTTCAGCTTCAGACTGCGGTTGGGGGGCCAGACTTCCGCTGGTCGCCGATCGGTCAAACGCGTGGGGTCCAGCAGGACACAGCCTGAATCGTAGCCGCTGCTGAGGAAGATGGTGTTGTCGAATCGCATTGGCTGTGAAACGTTGATTTTGTACTGGTTGGTCCACGGGTAGAACCAGAGTGACTCACCGGTATCAGGATTGTGGGCTTCAAGGCCGTCGCCGTGAAACACGAGCAGTTGTGTTTGTCCGTTGATGACTTCAAGGCGAGGGGCCGCGTAGCCTGCTTTATGGCTGCCAGTACTCCAGACGGATTTTCCAGTGGCCTGATCATACGCGGTGAGAGCGCGGCCGGCATCACCACCGGCGTCGACAATGACGAGTTGGTTGTGGAGGAGAGGTGAGCCCGACATGCCCCATTCAACCATGGTGCTGCCCGCGTCGGTGCAGATTTGTCGCTGCCAGAGGAGTTTACCGGTGGTGGGCTCCAGAGCATTGAGGATTCCGGTGGCTCCGAGAGCAAACACTGCGGTGGCGGAAACGGTTGGTGTTGCCCGGGGGCCGACGGCACCCTGTGCTGTCTGGTAACGAGCCTGGTCTTCGCGCCGCCAGAGTTCGACACCGGTGCGACTGTCGTAGCAGACTGTGCATTCAAATTCACCGCGCTGTTCCTGGGTCCAGAGTCGCGAATTGACGACCGCGATGGAGGACCAGGCATCACCGACGGGGCGACGCCAGAGTTCGGTGGGGGGGACTGCGGCCCAGTCGGTGTCGGGGAGCGGTTGCAGGATGGTTCGATTACCATCCGGACCACAGTAGCGGGGCCAGTCAGGAGCGGTGATGCTGATCGGTTTCGAGGGGCTGGAGGCATCGGGGGCCGCTGGCGTGGTGGCGGTTGGGGCGTTGGCTTTGAGCCATTCGCGGGAACGCTCTGAGGCGCTGGGTGGGTCCCAGCGGAAGACAAGACGGGGCCGCATATCGCCATCAAACCAGACGGTGCGAATGGAGGCGCTGGCGAGGCCGACGGATGCTCCGAGCAGGCAGAGCCAGGTGAGCCAGCGTTTCCACCGCCGCACCCCTGAAAAGCCGAGCCACCAGATACTGAGGCTGATGATGAGGAGTCCGGTGCCGTAGAAAACGCGGATAATCTGATCGGTACGGCCGTCGGCCAGCTGATGAGCGACGGCGGTTGCAGCGAAAATGAAGAGTGTGAGCAGTGACGGGGTGAGCAACTTGTGGCGAGTGAAGCTTGGGGACGGCATGTTGCTGGTTTCCCGTGGTCCGTATCGTTGGAGACGCCTGTTGCGGGAGGATAGCAGATGGGTGCAGGGTGCAGAAACGCGGAAAAACGGGTGGGCAGCCTTTAGGG
>JBEAUF010000365.1:0-14495 GCA_041161565.1 Planctomycetota bacterium
GGCGGAGATGGTGAAACGGCGCGCGGATGGAGTTACTTTTCAACCACAGAGTACGCAGGGTTTCACAGAGAAGCACAGGTGTCGTGACCCCTCGTGTGTGATGGTTTCGTCACTCCTGGGCGGGGCGGGGAACAGGTGGGCACACAAAAGCCGCCGCGTCCGAGCCGGAACGCGGCGGCCCTGGTGATTTATCGGGCGAAGTGAACCAGATTACTGCTTCGAGGCTTCGGGTGTTTTGCCGGATTTCTGTTCCAGCATTTTGCCGATGAATTCAGACAGACCCGGTCCGCGGAGACTGGCGGCATCTGCCACGATTTCACCCGTATCTCCGTCAACCAGCAGCACGAACGGGATGGCACTGACATCATGCATGGAGCCGAGGTCGGTGTTCCAGCCCTTGCCTTCGTAGATCTGGGTCCAGCCAATTTCGCGGTCTGCAAGGAACGCTTTGACCTTGTCCTCCATGCCTTCCTGGTCGAAGCTGACACCCAGGATTTCAAAGCCCTTGTCATGGTGAGCCGCATAGGCTTCCTTCATGTGCGGAATTTCGCCGATGCAGGGACCGCACCATGTGGCCCAGAAGTCGAGCATCACCAGACGGCCTTTGTAGTCCCCGGGGAATTTCACAGCGTCACCGTTCATATTGGTGGCGGTGAAGCTGAGTGCCTTCTGACCGACGGTGAGATTCGGGGGCAGCGGAGTCTGTTCGACAGGTTCGGCGGCCTTGTCGAGTTTGGCGACGCCGTCCACAGCGCTGATCACATAGGTGGTGCCGGTGAAGTTGAATGGTTTGCCAACCGTGACCACTTCAAACCTGCGACTGATGCGACCGTTGCCGTCGCGGTCCAGCGGGAGTCCATTGCCGTCAGCCACGCCCCCGGCGACAGCCACAGAGAATGGTTTGCCGTCAAGCTGGAAGCTGAGTTCAGTCCCGAAGTCGGTGTAGAACATCAACGTGTTTGCCAGAGCCGCCCGGCGGTTGTCTTTGGGGTCGAAGCGATACAACCCGATGGCGCCGGTGCGGTTGGCGTCCAGCTGCACCTGACCCTCGCCGCGATACTGCTTGAATTCCCCAACCTTGACTGCCATCCATTCCGGACGGGGGTCGTTGGTGAGATCGCCGTCAGCGTTCACGTCGATGTAGAGCGACCCGTCAGCATCCTCGGGCTCGTCCACGATGAACGCCCACTTCTGATCGCCGATGGTGATGTAACCGTATTTGGGATTTTTGAGCCCTTCAGGGGCCTTGGTGACGATGGATGCTTCCTGATCCATCTCTGCACGGATCGGACGATAGCCGCCCATTTTTTGGGTGAGACCTTTCTCGAGGAAGGTCTCTTTGATTTCTTCAGCGGGCGCAGCGGGTGCGAAGCAGGACAGCGCGAGGATTGCGGCAGACAGTTGGAAGCGGCCGAGGCCTGACATGTTGGGTATCCCGGGAACAAAGGAACAGGCGGGCTGCTGCGGCAGGCCGTGCAGACACGACGGCCACCCGAACACACGTCGAGCGAGGCAGCAGTGATGCAAGCAGAACGACTGGGAAGAAGTGTGCCAGAAATTCCGACAGGGAACAAGCGGCCCGCTGCTGAAACAGATGATGCTCGGAAATGAACGAGCCGCAGGGCGGCCACACATGAGCCGCAGGGCGGCAGCCACACATGAGCCGCCTGGCGGCAGCCTGCGGGTAAAGTGCCCTGGCAACGCACTGCTGACGCCGCGGGCAGGGGCGCGCACCAGGGTGCGAAATCGCAACCGGGGGCTTCCGCCCGCCCGCTCACCATTTCGGCAAACGCGATGCCAAACACGTATGAGCCGCAGGGCGGCAGCCCGCGGGTAAAGTGCCCTGGCAACGCGCTGCTGACGCCGCGGGCAGGGGCGCGCACCAGGGTGCGAATCGCAACCGGGGGCTTCCGCCCGCCCGCTCATCATCTCGGCAAACGCGATACCAAACACACATGAGCCGCCTGGCGGCAGCCTGCGGGTAAAGTGCCCTGGTGACGCACCACCAACACCCATGCAATTCAGCGGACATGGATTCCCTCTGCCGTTCCGGGGAACTCTCAAACGCAACTTCCACGCCCAGACACCGCGATGAAACTTCTCACTTCTCACTTCCGTCGCTCTCCCCTCGTGCAGGGGTGTCGGCATTGCGTCGCCAGGGGCCTTTACCCGCGGGCTTCCGCCCGGCGGCTCATCGCGTTTTCTCACTTCTCACTTCTCACTTCTCACTTCCGTCGCTCTCCCCTCGTGCAGCGGCGTCAGCATCGCGTCGCCAGGAGCCTTTACCCGCGGGCTTCCGCCCGGCGGCTCAGTGCGTTTTCTCACTTCTCACGTCCCACACCTGGTCAACCCGCTCGCCCGGGTTCTCGGTGTGGCCCTGGTTCCGCCCCCGGATGGTGCACCGGTGTAACATGGAGTTGGATGGAACGACTTCGAGTCAGCCTGCCGTTGACATCCTTCGGCCCGATCTGGCCGCAAAAAAAGCCCATTGGCGTGCGGCCGATGTCAATCGGCCGGTACGGACCTGGTTCGCTCCTGATGCGAAGCTGGCTGCACGAACGAGTACCATTGCCCGGGATTGACATCCCCCGCACGCCTGATCACGGTGGAGCGGAGTTCGAAGGACGAAATCAGATGCTCTTACCACCGTTTCGCCATTCCAGCTTAGCACTCCCGCGGTGAAACTGATTGTTCACTGCGTTTCAGAGAACTTCAGGGCTGTTGGGTGCCCGGCCCCTCCACTGTCTACCGTCGGCGGGTAGCAGGAGCGGCAGCGGTGGTCGACCGCCGATAACCAATCGGGTTGACAGTTCCGGGAAACGGGCTCAGGGGTGCACCTGGGGCGTTGCCGGAGGCGTTCGGAGCAGTGTCGTGCAGCATCCCTTCCATGTAGCTGCCGCGGTATCGATTCCAGAACTGCTGGGAGTACGGCATGCCGTGCGGGGAGCCCCACTGGGCAGCGACCTGTGACTGCGAGTACACATGCTTGTAGTTGTAGGGGCGGAAGGAAGAGTAACCACCGTAGGCCGGATATCGCTGGAAGTAGCCGTGTAGCCATGGATCCTGCTGGTCATAGGGATACAGTTGCACCCCGGCACCGGCATTCAGGAGTGGTTCCGTGTAGGTGGGGGCGAGTGCAGGACCGCCGCCTGGTGACACCGCCGGGGGAGCCGGATAGGGCATGGGGGTTTGGGCCACGGCGGGAATCGTCTGCAGAAGCAGAAACAGCAGGGTTGTGCCAAACAGCAGTCGGCGATGCATGTGAAGACCTCCTGAAGCCGCCGAAAGCGGCCGCGACATCCATGATTCAAAGCTCGGCCCGCGTTCGAGTTGCTGAAGGGATCGGAGTTGTCAGGGAAGCAACTGCCGAAAATCCAGCCGATTCCGGCTGAAATTCGGCCGGAATGGCCGGATCGCTGAGCCTGATTGTTTTCACCGTCAGAGTCGGCCCCCTGAGTTCGGATTTTTTTTGGATTTCTCTGGCATTTGCCGGAATGTCGGATAGGGCGACTGGGCAGGAGCTATGGTCGGAGCGTGGCGGCGTATGTGAGCGTCTGCGGAGATAGAGCCTGAGTCCCCGGGAGAATTCCGATGCGGTTTGGTGCGACCCTGATTTCGTTGTTGCTGATTGTGTTCGTGCCCAGCGCGACTTGTTCCCTGGCAGTTGCCGGTGACGGCTGCTGTGGCAGCGCGGTTGGCGGTCCTGCGGCTGCAGCGATGCCGTTCCTGGCAGCTCCCCTGCCCCATCCTCAGCCGCTGATGATCGTGCCTGCACCGCATTACCCGGGACCGGTATGGCTGCCGGCTCCCGCATTTCCGTCGGTGGTGCTGGTGCCACCAGGCCACCACATGCGGTATCCTTATTACAGTTATCGTGCTCCCTGGGGAGTTCCCGGCCCGCCGCAGATCAATCGCACGATTGCATGGTGAGCGGTGATTTCTGCCGCTGTGGGCAGAGGTGAAAACCTGCCTGGGCCAATCCTTGAAGCTGGAAAAGTCAACGCAGTTTACCGGACCGGTCTGACTGTTGCAGCTCCGGCTTCCTGAAGCTTCTCCTGGTTCAATCCCGCGGGGTGGGAAGACGATAGTCGAAGCGGTTGTTCGGTCTGTGCCGCCGTTTTTTGAAACGCGGCAGTTCAGCCGGTGTGATTCAGGGATGGGTCAGCCGGTTGTGCTTCCTGGTTACTCGGGAACAGATCGGCCCTGCATTCTGCTGCGGGGCCTGCGACTTGGAAGGAGCACCGCGAATGTTTTTGGAACAAACAGGAAGTCTGCACCGGGCGCGTGTTCGGCGGCGGGCGGGATATCGGCCGACCATTTCTGGGACCGCGAAGCTGCTGCTTTCGCTGGCGCTGTCGGCCCAGTCAGCCTCCGCGCAAACCGCTCCGCCGATAGTCGGCCAGCCTCCTGCTCCGCGAGTGCCTGCCAGCAACCCGGATCCGCTGCGACTTGAGGCACCGGAGGTCTCCGGTCGAGTGGATGCTGCGTTAAGCCCCAACGTGAATCAAGTTCTGCGGCCGCAGTATCACATTGAAATCGAGCGTCGCCACAGCCAGCTGGTAATCACAAATCGCAAGGTGCGTCGGATTGCAATCACGGATTCCACGATTGCGAATTTTGTGCAGTATTCGGAGAGTGAGATCAGCATCGTGGGCCTCGAACTGGGCCGAACGGACCTCACTCTGTGGTTTGAGGACGAAGAGGCTCCATCGATCTACGAAATCACCGTCGTTCACGACGCCAGCCTTGAGGAACAGCGGACCGTCGACTTTGGTCGACTTGAGCGTCGTCTGAAAACGCTCTACCCGAACTCCGTGGTGGCCCTGATTCCGGTTGGTTCACAGGTGATCGTCAGAGGCCAGGCATACGACGGCGAAGAAGCGTCCAACATCATGCAGGTGGTCCGCACCGAAGTCATCCGGTCACTCCGACGCGGAGCGGCGTTGGATGATGAGCTGGGGCTGGCGGGTCTTGCCAATGCCGGACTGGGTGGTGGTGGAGCCGGTCAGGGCGGGGCTGGCAACAACAACCAAAACCAGAATCTGCGGGACATCGTGATCAACGAACTGGTGGTCCCGGGCGAGTTCAACATTTCGCTGCGGGTGGTTGTGGCTGAGATCAACCGGTCTGAACTGCGAAACGCCGGCGTCGACTGGCGAGTGCTCTTCAATGGCGGCCAGGACAGCGTTGGAGCAACTCTGGGAGGTGGTACCGGAACCACTCTGAGCGGCATTTTCGAAAATGGTGAGATCGAGATCTTCATTAAGTGGCTGCAGTCCAACGGCACAATCAAGCTGCTGGCCGAGCCTCGCCTGACAGTGCTCAGCGGCACCGGCGCCAGCATCCTCGCCGGTGGCGAGTTTGCAGTGCCCACAATCATCGGTCTGGGCGGAGGACAGGCAACGTCGTTCCGCGGGTTCGGCACCAGCCTCGTTGTGACTCCCACAGTCATTGACCGCGACCTGATCCGCATGCAGGTCGTGCCTGAATTCAGCGAAGTCAACGCCCAGAACGCCGTGCAGGGCATTCCGGGAACCAATGTGAAACGCGTTCAGACCACCGTTGAACTGCGGGAAGGTCAGACATTCGCGATTGGCGGTCTGATTTCCAGACAAACGCTCGCGGAAGTCAGTCGCGTTCCGCTGCTCGGAGATATCCCCTGGATAGGCCCGCGAATCTTCCAGTCGAAGAGTGCATCCGAGACTGAAACAGAACTGCTGGTTCTGGTAAGCCCCGAAATCGTACGCCCCATGGATCCGGATGACGTGCCGCCCGTGCCGGGTTACAACGTGACGCATCCGACTGACGACGATTTGTGGAAACGTGGCCAGACCGAAGGTGCTCCGGATCACAACCTCTATCAGGTTGCACCGTTCGGTGGTGGCAGCATGCACGGGGTGCCGCAGGGCTATAGTCTGAGCAATCCGGGACAGTCCGCCGGCCCGTGGCCTCAACAGCCCTACGGTGCAGGATACGCGCAGCCGGTTTATTCACAGCCGCAATACGCTCAGCCCCACCAATACGCTCAGCCCCAATACGCTCAGCCACAGTACGTCCAGCCACAGTACGTCCAGCCGGCGACGCCGACCTATCCTCCCCAGGGATACGCTCAGCCGCCTGTGGGTCAGTCACCGTATATCGCGGATCCGCGGGCTGTCGGCGGTCCGCCGCCCGGTGCTGCAGCAGTTCCGTTTACAAGCCCTGCAGTTCCGCAGTCGCAACCTGAAGTTCCTCCGGTGCCAACGGTGCCACGAGCCACTCCTGGACCTGGACCTTCTCAGACCGCTCCACTGCCGCCCGAACTGCCGACACAGAGTCGCAGTGGTACGCAGAGTCGTCGTTCGACGGCGAATTATCGACCGGCAAACACGGGTACTGCCGCCAAACCGGCCGGCTGGCATCGCCTGCCCCAGACGCCTCGCCAGAGCCGCTGATGTCGACTGTGCCGAGTGCACCGATTCTCCCACCGCTTCTTAGTCTGCGGGTGTTCAGCATCTGACATGTCGATAAACCGGGCAGCAGTGGCTGCTTCAGCACACGGATGATCTGCTGTTCTGCGGAAGGATCTCAGATGAGCACAACACGACCTGTTCCTGCGAAGATTGCAGCTCTGGCCTGCAGCAGTCTGATTGCATTCGGCTGCACATCCACCTCGACCTGCCACACATCATCGGAGGGTTGTGGCCCGGCGTCCGGCGGCGGAGTACAGTACGGTACGACTTCGTCGGGAATGTTCGACACGATGTGGCCGTTTGGAAAAAATCACTTTCCGGCCAGTCGTCACGCCATTCCGAGTGTGATGCCGTTGGGTTCGATCGTGCGTTCCCACTGGCATGTGATGGAGACCAACGCTGAGGCGTCTGACTTCATCATCTATCGTTGTGAATTTGTGGATGGCTCATCCGAACTGACTCCGGCAGGCCGCAGTCATATTTCCGAAATTGCCGCACGCATGCCGGCCGTTCCGTTTCCGGTGATCGTCGAGCAGAGCGTGAACAACAGTGATCCGGAAGTGGATCAGATTCGGCGAGAACTTGTGGTGCGGGTGCTCACGGACCTTGGCAACGCGGATGCAGCGCGGCGGACATTCGTTTCGCAGCCTTACGGCAATGGTCTGAATTCTCTGGAAGCCGAACAGGACTTTGGTCGTTTCCGCTCGGTTCGCCGCAATGGAAACAACGGCTTCGGCGGTACCGGTGGTGGCGGAGGCTTCTGAAAGTTCGGCTGAGGTGCGTGATCAGAGCACTTCCATAGGACCGACACCGGCGGTGGACGTCATTGTCAGCGGGTATCGCTGCAGGAGCTCGTGGACCTGGCTGATGGGCAGTGAGCGGATGAGTGCGAGGTCTTCAGCGATGGAGCGGTACTCGCTGCGGTACAACCAGTTGGACCCGAGCGAAGTGAGGCGTCCCATGGGTCGTTCGCCTCGGAGCACGATGCGGGAGGCGACCTTGTTGCGGGCCTGTTCGAGTTCTTCGGGGGTGATGCCGCTGCGATTGACCTGTTCGTAGACAGCGAGGCAGCGTTCGAGGTTTTCGCGAACGTCCTCAGGCGCACAGCTGAGATAGCTCATCCACGCTCCGTCGCCGTCATATTCGCTGTAGCCCAGATCGCAGGACTCCGCGTAGCCGGGATCGACCAGTTCCCAAAAGAGGCGGCTGCCGTTGTCATCACCGACGACAACAGAGAGCAGTTCGGCGGCGTAGCGCAGAGGATCGGTGCCGCGTGGTGCAATGCCCATCTGCATAATGTGCTGCTGCAGGCTGCCGGGTTTGGCAATCAGGCTGGAAGCGGCGCGGGGCTGAAAATCCGGGATCAGCCGTTTCGCTTCACCGCGGGGAATCCGGCTGCAGTGAGTTTCCGCGAGCTGGCAGAGGTGATCAAAGTCACAGCGGCCGGCAACGGCCAGCAGGATGTTGCCGGTGTGATAGTGCGTCTGATGATATGCACGCATTTGTTCGGCGGTGAGCGCCGTGATGCTTTCATGGCTGCCGAGGATGCTTTGGCCGAGCGGGTGACCGGCGAAGTGGGTGGCCATGACATGGTCGTAGCAGGTGAACGAAGGCTGATCCTCGTACATGCTGATTTCTTCAAGGATCACATTTTTTTCCATGTCGAAATCCGCCTGCCGCAGGGATGGCTGGAGAAGTGCTGCGAGCAGCTGCAGGGCGGATTCGAGGTATTCGGGGAGCACCGCGGCGTAGTACATGGTGACTTCTTCGCTGGTCGAAGCATTGTACTTGGCGCCGATTTCATCGAAGACGCGGTTGATGTCGTCTGCGGAAAACCGTTCGTCTCCCTTGAACGCCATGTGCTCCAGAAAATGGCTCACCCCCGACACCTCCGCCGTCTCATCACGTGAGCCGGTCCGCACGAAGAACCCGGCCGCAACGCTGTGCACGGACGGATTGGTTTCGGCAATGAGGGTGAGTCCGTTGGAGAGCTGGCGGTGGTGAAATTTCATGGGCAGTGGCGATGCGATCCGGGATTGTTTCGGGGAGGCTGCAGTGGGGACTACGCGAGGCTGACGACGGAACGGGGATTGAGTTCCTGCGGTCCGATGGTGACGAGGATCATTGATTTGGGAGTGTGGTCGACGATGAATTGCCGGACGCTGCTGACGGTGAGGGCATCGATTCGGCGATGGATTTCCTCCAGCGTGACAACTCGGTCCAGCAGATACAGATCGCGGGCGAGTGAGGAAGCGCGGGAGGAGGTGGATTCCTGCTGCATGATCAGTGAGCTTTTCGCGCGGGCACGGCAGCGCTGGAGTTCTTCTTCGGTGATGTTTTCGTGGAGCCGCAGGATTTCAGCGACGGTGACGTCCAGCGTTTCCTGGGCACGTTCGGTTGTGGTACCGGCATAGGCCATGACTTTGGCCTGATCGCGGAGTGTGCTGAGGGAGGCGGAGATGGAATAGCACAGGCCGCGTTTTTCACGGACCTCCGTGAACAGCCTGGAGCTCATGCCACCACTGAGCAAACTCACGGCCGCCCAGGCTTCGTAATAACGTTCGTCGCGGCAGGTCACGGTTTCCCAGGCAAGTCCGATGTGGGTTTGCGAGGATTCGTGGGGGAGGTGAAAAGGGGACACCGGGAGCGATCCGAGAGGGACTTCGGGCAGCCGGGGACCGGTCCAGTCGGCGAAGGCGTTGTGAATGGCATCTTCGAGAGCGGTCAGTTCGAGGTTTCCGGCGATGCCGAGGATGGCATGCGCGGGTGTGATAAAGCTGTGAAAGTGTCGGCGGACATCTTCGAGGGTGATGTGCTGGAGATCTTCAAGTTCGCCTTCAGCGGAGTTGCCCCAGGGAGCGGGGTAGGAGTACTGGCGGAGGATTTTTCCGAGTTTCTGGCGGGGTTCGTCTTCGATGGCGATGAGTCCCTGGGCGACAAGATCGCGCGCCGGTTCGAATTCTTCATGCGCCAGATGGGGCCGGCGGACCATGCGCGCCAGCAGTGGCAGGCAGGCAAGCAGTCGGTCGGCGGTGGTGGCCGCCGAGAAGGTGATGTGGGCACTCCCCGTCTGAATGCTTCGCTGCAGTCCGAGATTATCGAGTGCAGCGCAGAATTCGCGGGCGGAAAGCCCGTCGGCGCCGCGGTTGAACATTTCGCTGAGGATCGAGGCGGTGCCGCAGCGGCCAGGCAGATCACGGGTACCACCGGCGGGCAGGAGCAGTGACAAAGAGGCCGACTGCACGTCGGGCATGGGTTCGAAGAGCACCAGCAGACCGTTGGGAAGCTGGAAACGGTGGATCACCTGGGTCATTGGGAAATCTGCGATCTGCGGCTTGGGTGACGTTGGGGTGGAGCTGGCAGCGGGAATTGCGGAATGCGTTGGCAGACAGCGGCTGGGAATCACCGGAACGCCACGGGGCTGTGCGTTCCGATGATTCGAGTCACTGCGGGACTGGTTCAGCCTTTGGCGGGAAGACCAAAGTCGCCTTCCAGATTGCGCCAGATGCAGTGGATGTGATTGGCGTCATTCTGAGTATTGTTGTATTCGATAATGAACGTCCTGCCCTGAATCACATAGTGGTGGCGCCGATTGGGTTCAGCTTCGCCCCACCAGCCCATGCGAATGTCGTCCATGCCGGATTTTTCAATCGCCTGCATGCGGTCGCGGACGACCTGAGCGGGCATGGCGGCGAGGTATTCGCCGAGCAGTTGGCGGAAGAGTTTCTGCTGGTCGGGGGACATGTCGGCAAAACGCAGTCCGACGGCTTCGTCAACCGGAGCCTGGGGAAGCGCTGCGCCGCGAATGTCATCGGGTGCCTTGTCGGAAATCCACATCTGTTTTTTCTGCTGTTCGGTGCAGGCCTGCAGAATACTGCGGGCCAGATCTTCGCGACTGGAGAGAATTCGCAGCTGGCGTCCGGGGCCGGCATCAATCAGGGCGGGATTGGCGCCGATCATTTCCGGAGTACTGCTGACGACAACTCCGTCACGAATCACAAAGTTCAAAGACAAGTGATGTCCTTCGAAACGCCAGCCCCAGGTGCCTTTGGGGGCAGGGGCTCCGAAGAGGGTGACGTGGTACTTGTGGGGGTGACGACGTTCGCGGCGATAAGCTTCTTCGCCGCCTTCGAACAGGTAGAGCACTTCTTCGAGGCTGCGGAGCTGCAGGGTTTTGGCGTAGCCGGCGGCGGAGAGTCCGGCTTTGACGAGTTCTTCTGCGGCGGCGCGAGCCGGGCCGTCGATGTCACGCAGCACAATACCGTTGCGTTCCTTTGGAATGAAGTGCCAGTTGAGCCGTTCGGGGTCGTTGAATTCGTAGCTGAGCTTCTTCTGCTGCTCGGCAGGCAGTGCGGCCTGAAGCTTTGCAGCAGCGGCGGCCATGGCGATGCCAGGAGTATCACTGCCGTCGTCGGGGCTGGCGGACATGGCGGCGGGGCAGGAGCACAGCAGGAGGAGGGTCAGAAAGGTGAGTCGGGACAGCAGCATCGCGAAAACTCCGATGGGTGTGGTGGGTTGTCTGAGCAAAGGCGGGAGGGAAGCGGGTCAGCCAGGCGGCCAGCCCAGAGGCCGACCGCCGAGGATGTGAATGTGCAGATGGAAAACGCTTTGGCCACCATGTTCCCCGGTGTTGATGACGGTGCGATAACCGCCCGTCAGTCCAAGCATGGCGGCAACTTTGGGAACCATCTGCAGCAGGTGTCCGGCAAGCAGTGCATCGCTGTCTGTGAGGTCGTCAAGAGATACGAGCGGTTTCCGGGGAATCAGCAGCACATGCACGGGGGCCTGGGGATTGACGTCGCGAAACGCAAGGCACAGCTCGTCTTCGTAAACAATGCTGGCGGGAATTTCACGGTTAATGATTTTCTGGAAGATGGTCACGCGAGCGTCCTGTGAAGCGGCTGGTGTCGAATGCCGGAAATCCCTGACACCATTCGGGGACATTAACAGGAATCGAGGGAAACTCCAACCTCACACCGGCTGCCGGGCGGGGTCGGCACGGCCCGCAAACACTACGTCAAAAAACGCGTGGCGACAGGGGGATTCCGCGGAGTTACCCGGCTGGTAATGTCCCCGAGTTCCAGGAATTGCGGGTTTTTCATGGGAGAAACCCCGTTGTTCGGCGAATTTGCCTTACGACACTACTCCTGTGGCACACCCGGCGCGGACAATTCACCAGCCCACGCTTGCCTCGCCCGGGGAGTGGCTTCTACATTCCGCCTGCCTGCCGTCGTTTTTCCCATCGGAGCCTCCGATTGGTCTCCCAGTCTCTACGGAATCAGTATCTCGCCGACCCCGACGTGCAGCTCATGCTGCGGGTGTCTGCCGGGGACAGTGCCGCATTTGAAGATCTCATGCTGCGCTATCAGGATCGGCTGGTGGGATTCTTCTTTCATCTGCTCCACGACCGCCCCGCCGCCGAAGATCTGGCTCAGGAAACCTTCCTGCGGATTTACCGGTCGCGTGAGCGTTACGAGCCCACAGCCAGGTTTTCCACGTGGCTGTTTCGCATCGCCCACAATCTGGCCAGCAACCAGAAGCGCGGCACTGGCCGCAGACGGGAAATCTCGCTCGCGTCATCCGCCGATTCCGCAGCTCACGACCTGCACCCCGAAGCCTCCAACCTTGCCGAACGCTCGGCGCTCATGCCCACCCGCCAGCTCGACTCCAGAGAAGTCCGCGATGTCGTCCGCATGGCCATCGACGAACTCAGTGAACGCCAGAAAACCGCAGTCCTGCTACATAAGTTTGAAGACATGAGCTATGAGGAAATTGGTGAAATCATGGGGCTGGGAACAGTCGCCGTAAAGTCGCTGCTCTCTCGCGCGCGACTCAAACTCCGCGAAACACTCGAACGGTTTCTCTAAGCTGCTCCGATCCATGAGTTCCGGGAATAACCGTCATGAACAACTCTTCCGAACAACAGCCAGCTGATGACGAGGCCGCGGTCGATCCGCAGCTCTCGCAACTCGTGGCGTACCTCGACGGAGAACTCCCTGCCGAGGCATCGGAGCGGATTGAACAACAGCTGTCAGCAGATCCGCCGCTGCGGCAGCAGGCCGAATCGCTCGATCGCACCTGGCAAATGCTCGGTCTGCTCGAAGAAGCTCCCGCCAGCGCAGAACTCGTCGCCAAAACACTCGCCACCATTCAGGCCCTGCCAGCCGCTGAACTCGACAACCCCGATCACCGAACAGGCTGGTCTGCCGTCCTCTTCCGCTCCCGGCTCGTATCACTCAGCGCCGGACTCGTGCTGGGATTCGCCGCCACAGCCGCAGGACTGATGCTGTCAGAGGATGCCGGCCTGCAGAACTCCAACCAGCGCGATATCGAAATCCTCCAGCAACTGGAGTTGCTCCGACAATATCCCCAGCTGCGGTCAATTCCCGATGAAGCCTTTCTGCAGGAACTTGCCGCCGCCGCTCAGACCGGAGCCCAGCCATGAAACATCCGCTGCTGCATCCAGCGGCATGGATGATTCTGGGCGCCTGCTGCGGCGTCACTGCCGCCATGCTGCTCTGGGCGCGCCCCGATGCCCAGCGCGAAACCCTGAATCAGCGGGCCACGCAGTTTCAGGAACTGTCCGAAGAACAACGAAGACTGGTGCGGCTGAGCTATAACGATCTCAAATCGCAGTCGACCGAACGTCAGCTGCAGGTCGCCTCAATCCACGCAGCCCTCCAGCACGACACACGACTCGCCACCACTCTCGAACGCTACAGCAGCTGGCAGCAGGCACTGCCACGAACCGATCGGGATCGGTACCAGCAACTGGATGCCAACGGCCGACTCGAATTCGTCCGCAGCCGCTGGAATACCGGCCTGCCCGATGACGCCGCAGTCCTCGAAATCCGCTTCTCCGATGCCTCTGCACGCCGCCTCCCCCCCCTGCACATCTCCGCCTCCGAAATCTGGTCCCTCGCCAATTCCATTGTTCCCGAACAGCAGCGTCCGGAATCGCTCCAGCGGGAACTGGCGGCACTCCGCACCGACTCCCTACGCGGACTCTGCCTCACACTCTGGATCTTCGAACGAGTGGCCGCGGCACGCGAAAACCCGGCACAACTGCGGGGGGTCGAAGAAGGCATTCGCACGGCCCGCGACTGGCTGCTGAATGAAGCCCGCGATACCGCCTGGAGAAATGCGTTCCGCGAGTCGTGGCAGGGAGTCGAAAAACGGCCGTGGGAAGTCAGCTGGCTCGTGCGCATCGTCTACCCCGTGCTCAGTGAAGCCGCAGAACAGCTGGGACAGGAACTGCTCCGCAAATACCCACTCAGCGATACCCAAATGCTCGACGAATTCTCCTCCCTCACCGTTAATCAGCAGCGCGAACTGATGAAGCTGCCCCCCACACTCGCACGCGCCCGCCTGCAGTTCCTCACTCGAGCCGACACGGCCGAAAGCCCCGAACAACGGCTGGTAGTCAGGTTCGCCGAATTCGCCCGCAACCGCGACCAGCTGCTGAGGACGATCTTCTTCAGCATCGGACTGTCCTCACGCAGCGGAAACAACTCCCGTCAGAACCCCTGAATAAAACTCCCGACAACAGGCAGCTATGCCCACCTCCTGAGCGGACGGGCGGAAGCCCCCGGTGGCGATTTCGCACCCTGGTGCGCATCCCTGCCCGCGGCGTCAGCAGCGCGTTGCCAGCGTTCTTTACCCGCGGGCTCCCGCCCGGCGGCTCAACACGTTTGCCAGCGCGTTGCAGGGCTCTTTACCCGCGGGCTCCCGCCCGGCGGCTCAACACGTTTGCCAACGCGTTGCAGGGCTCTTTACCCCAACGCTGTGCAGCATTTCGGAAAGTCAAAACAGTGGGCTTTTGAAAACCACGGAAATCAAATAGGCCAGATTCGCCCCAAAACGTACTGAGACACTCAGTCCGAAAGGAATCTGGCCATGGATCGGCATGCAACGGAAAACTGGCACGCGGAAGACTATCGGCAGGGTCTGCCGGAGTCGCTTAGAAACAAGGACATCCTGCGACGACTGCTCATGTGGTTCGCACCAGCAGACGCGTTATTTGAAAAGGAGGATTTTCATGGA
>JBEAUF010000366.1:0-3786 GCA_041161565.1 Planctomycetota bacterium
GGGTGCGCACCAAGGTGCGAAATCGCAACCGGGGGCTTCCGCCCGTCCGCTCAGGATGTTGCTGATGCCGTGGGCCGGGGTGCGCACCAGGGTGCGAAACGCAACCGGGGGCTTCCGCCCGCCCGCTCATAATGTTGCTGATGCCGCGGGCAGGGGTGCGCACCAGGGTGCGAATCGCAACCGGGGGCTTCCGCCCGTCCGCTCAGGATGTTGCTGATGCCGCGGGCAGGGGTGCGCACCAGGGTGCGAAGACGCAACCGGGGGTTTCCGCCCGTCCGCTCAGGAGTGGCGGTGGGTGGCTGGCGGGTTGTTATTGCTTTGTGGTGGGTTTTTCGAACGCTTCGGAGGCCTTTTTGGCAGGCTCGGCCTGGACGGGTGGGCGGAGTCGTTCGGGGGTATCGGGAATGCGATCTTCGAGCAGATTGATGGCGCCGGGTTGTTTGGTGAGGGTGAAGGCGTCGTAGAGTTCACCGGCGGCAGTGAAGGCTTCGAAGCTGAGCTGGTTGCCGTTGACATGGATGATCTGGAACAGCTGCGTGTTTTCCGCCTGGCGACGCATAAAGGGGTGTCTCTGCAGCCGGTACATTTTGGGTCCGCTGACGCTTACGACATACACAGTACCGGTGAAGGCATCCCGCACACCGGCTCCGGTATCTGCGTTTGTGCCGCCGGCCGCCGGTGTTTCAAGACCTGTGCGGCCGTAGGTGTGGTCGTGTCCCTGGAGCACAAGATCGACGCGGTGTTTGTCGAGGATGGGTTTCCATGTTTCGCGGAGCGCACGGTTGTCGCGATTGGCGCCGGTGGAAAAGAGGGGATGGTGGAAGCAGCAGATGACCCAGGGTTCTTTGTTGTCCGTGAGCACCTGGTCGAGCCATGCGGCCTGTTCCTGCTGGCGTTCGTTGCTGTTGAGCGCCACGATGCGGACGCCCTGATAGACGAGGGTGTAGCAGGATTCCTGAAGCTTTTCGGGGCCGTTTTCGGGGAGTGTGAACGAGCGGCGCCAGTGGCGGGAGAGTTGCGGGCCGTTTTCGTCAGCCGGGGCCTGTTCATGGTTGCCGGGTACCGGGATGCTGGGGAGCATGCCATTGAGCCAGCCGCCGGCAGCGAACCATTCACCCCATTCGGAGTCGCTTTCAGCGCGATTGATCAGGTCACCGGCATGCAGCATGAATGCGGCTTTGGGCGCTTCGAGGGCCGCTCCGCGAATCACTCGCGACCACTGGGACCGCAGATCAGTCTGGGCATCTCCAAAGTAAATGAATGAAAACGGCGCAGGCTCGGCGGCTGCCGTGCGGAACTGGAACCATTCGCTCCAGGTCTTGCCGTCCCCGACTCGGTAGGTGTAGCGAGTGGCGGGTTTGAGTCCGGTGAAGGTGACAGAGTGGCAGTGGGCAGTGCTGGAGGTTGTTTCGAGCACCTCCATGGTGGCGTTCAGTTGTGTGGCGACTTTTTCCGGGTTGGGACCGGGCTCTGCGGGAGCGATCTCTGCGATGCCCTGGGTGACGGCGACGGAAGTCCGCCACGTGACCGATTGGGTGGCTGTCGGGTCATCGCTCCATGTGAGAATCACGCGATCCGGGCGACTGGTGGGCTGCCACGGGTCCGGGTCGGCGGTTTGCGCAAGGATGTGGGTGTGCTGCTGGAGCAGGCAGGCAAGGAGGGTGAATGTGGCGAGCCGGGACATGGCGGGATCCGTATGGGCGGGGCGGAGAAATTCGCTGTTCAGTCCGCAGTCTGCAGGCAGGACGGGCGCTGGCGAGCCGGTTGCGGAGCGGATGCGTGCGGGTTATTCAGCGTCCGGGATGTAGTGGAGTGTGTAGTACGCAGTGGGGTGCAGCAGCGGGCTGCCGCTGGCGGAACGGAGGGCGTCAGAGCGGAGTTCGTGGATGTGCCCGCGCGTCAGCTGATTGAGGGTGAGTCGCACTCTGCGGCGATCTTCTGAGACTGTGGCGGAGGTGACTGTGGGCTGTGCGTGATCGACTTCGGGGCTGCCATAGGAAGACTGGAAGATGTAGCAGAAGGAACTGAATTTCCAGGTATCCGGCTTGGCTGCAATTTCAGGATCAACGGGTTCGGTGAAGACCAGTTCGAAACCGTCGTGACGGGCACGCATTTCCTGAATTTCGAATGGCGTGCGACCGCTGAAGCGAATGCGTTCCAGCGAAAATGGTTTGGTGCCTCGGGAACCCCAGCCGCGGTTGGTACCGCCGACGAAGAGCGTGCCGTCGTCGGTCATGCGGAGCGCGAGCGTTCCGGACCCGATGCCTTCACGGAAGGGAATGCAGGCTCCCTGATAGTGGCCTTTGACCTTTTCAAGGAAGCAGCGCATCACGGTGCTGTGGGTCACATCACCGACAAACAGCTGGCCTTTGAATGGACCGAATTTGCCAACGGTGGTGTCACAGGCGATGCCGCTGGCGCTTTGTCCCATCTTCTGGTAGGGAAACAGAATGGCTGGCGGTTCGTATTCGGGAATGCGGTCTGCTTCGGTGACGATGCGACTGCCGCTTCGGGGTTCTTCAGGAGCAGCAGCGGCGCCCTGTTCGGTGAGCGAGAACCAGCGATTGCCGCCGGGGTGTCCCTGGAATGAGCCGGGGCGTAGCCATTTGAGGCTGCACGTGCCGTTCCACGGGCCCTGATTGTCGGTGTAGAAGACATCACCGTCAGCGTTGAAGCCAATGCCGCCGGGGGACCGAATGCCGCTGCATGTGGGAATCATCCGGCCGGTTTTATCGATGCGGACAGCCCAGCCGCGCCACGGGCAGTCGCTGCCGAAGGAGCCGGTGAGGCACAGGACAACCCACATGTGGCCGTTGCGATCGAACGGGGACCCAAAGGCATACTCGTGATAGTCGCCGTTGATGCTCCATGTGTCACAGAAGGTTTCGATCTCGTCGGCCATGCCATCGGAATCGGTGTCGCGGAGACGCGTAACTTCGCAGCGCTGGGTGGCATACAGCCAGCCATCATGCCATGAGAGTCCGAGAACTTCATGGAGGCCCTGAGCGAACAGGCGGAATTCGGCAGGTTTCAGATCATCGTCCCAGGCGTGGGAGACCACATAGATATCACCGCGACGTGTGGCGATGGCCAGCAGCCCATCGGGGAGGACTTCGATGGCACCAGCTTCGAGAACAATACCGGGCGGGATTTCGAAGCGGCTGAGTGGATAGGCTTCCTGTTCCGTTGCGGGCGGGCTGCCGGCGGGGCTTTTGTCCTGCGCGCTGATGGGGATTGCAATGCAGCAGAGGCACAGTGTGGTGGAAAACAGCAGCCGGGGGAACATGGCAGGGTTCCGTTGCAGTCGTGGGTGGAGTTTGAGCAGGGTGAAAGCTTACCGCAGCGGAGCACGGTTTGCCATAGAGGGGGGAACACATGAGCCGCAGGGCGGGAGCGGCTTGGGCCGCAGGGCGGCAGCCCGCGGGTAAAGGGTCCTGGCAACGCGGTGCTGACGCTGCGGGCAGGGGTGCGCACCAGGGTGCGAATCGCAACCGGGGGCTTCCGCCACACATGAGCCGCAGGGCGGGAGCCCGCGGGTGAAGAGCGATGGCACCGCGCTGCAGATGCCGCGGGCAGGGGTGCGCACCAGGGTGCGAAGTCGCAACCTGTGGCTTCCGCCACACCTGAGCCGCAGGGCGGGAGCCCGCGGGTAAAGTGCCCTGGCAACGCTCTGCTGACGCCGCGGGCAGGGGTGCGCACCAAGGTGCAAAACGCAACCGGGGGCTTCCGCCACACATGAGCCGCAGGGCGGCAGCCCGCGGGTAAAGGGTCCTGGCAACGCACTGC
>JBEAUF010000463.1:0-9519 GCA_041161565.1 Planctomycetota bacterium
CCCCGTAGTTATTTGGCTCACCGACTGCCCAGTTGCTGTAGCCGACAGGGATCCCGGTCGGCTGATTATTCACAAAGCCGCTCCAGGTAAATGCAGCGGGGAACTGCGAGTAACGCCAGTCACCTTCGTGTCCATCGTCGGACATATTCAGCCAGATGACAGTTCCATTCGCTAATGTCTGAATAGTATTTTGTTCGGCCGCAGTGGCAATACGAGCGACGTAGCCCCCGCGCTGCTGAGCATCGATGAGAGCATCAGAGAAGGTCCTCTTCTGGTCAGTGATCAGCGTGTAGGTCTGCGTTTCCGGAACAAAAAGAACGTAATTAAACCTCGAAGTTCCTGAAACATCATTCCAGCGTCCATCCGCATTCATAGTGGCATAGTTCTCAGCGCCCCCAGAGTTGTTCGGCTCAGAGGCTGCCCAGTTTGCATAGCGGTCTGGCAAGGTACGGCTCTGGTTCCAGAAGGACACATCCGGGAGTACAACATCCTGCAGCCTGTACTCGCTGCCGGTCCCATTTGCCACAAGGGAGATCGCGCCACCGCCGGTATTGGACACGGGGCCAGTGACGATGATTTGCGCAGAATTGGATACGTACAGGTCCCCTTTGCTGACGCTGAGATCAGACAGCAGCAAGCCCGAATTCCGATCGGTATTGGAAACGAAGATCGGTCCTGAACCGTAGGGACCGGATCCAAGCAGAGAAATTACGCTGGTCGTCAGAGGCGATGCATGGCTGCCGCCGAGCCCGCCCCCGCCGGCAATTCGGAGGGTTGAGGCCTGAACAGTCGGAGACGTGCCACCGGATCCGAGGAGTGAGTGCTGCCCGAGCCACGCGACAGTGCCCGGAGCAGCAACGAGTGTGTCAATGGTCAGGTCGCTGTCCGCGTTTAACTGCACGTCGCTGCTCGTCGATTCGACTCGCTCCACGTGGCTGAGCGGAGACCCGGACGACACGTTGAGCTGAATGCCAGCAGTGCCGGAAATCATCAGTCGGGGACGGGTGGGCTCATTGCTGATGGAAGCGGTCAGGTCGATCCCGACCGGGTCGATCCCGGGGGTGGGTCTGCCATTCCAGGCGGTATCAGGAGTGGTGTTGCCGGAAAAGCTGACGATGCGACGAGAAATCGACGAGGGCCTGATGCTGGCGTCAATGTGGTAGTTGGTATCCGCGGCGCCACCGGTGGCCGTCCACGGCAGAAGGCGGAGATCCATCTGCTGAGCTGCAACCGTGATTAATGAGCCAACATCGCCGTTGGGCTGGGGCTGAAGCTTTAGATTCAGCGGCAGGTCGATCTTAGCAGATGCAAATACAGCTGCCCCGGGCTGGTTAAACGACTGCAGCGTAACTTGCGGAGTCGTCGCCTGCGTGCCGGAGATACTGCCGCCAATGCTTCCGTTATTGCTTACAAGATCAAAGTGATTTGCAGTCAGGGTGACCGAGTTACTCGAGGTGGAGATGTCGCCGTCAGCACTCAGGTGCATCTCGTTGGCGGTGACGTCGCCATCCAGAAGAAGTTTTTTGCCTGCGAAAGAATTCGTGACGTGCAGGCTGAGTTTTTCGTCCTGCAGCGAAGCAGAAATGTTTTGCGGCGTTCCGTTGAGGTTGAATGAAGTTGGCAAACTAGAGCTGGAATTCGTAGAGAAGTTTGTGAGCTTGATGTCATTTGGAGAAAAGTTATTGATGGACACCCGCGGAGTCATTACGACGCTTGATGGCAATGAGTAGTTTTGCCCGGCTGTGATTGCGGCACCATTGAAGCGATTGTGATCAATCGTGGAATAGTTAAGGTTCATGGAAGTGCTGGCTGTATAGTTTTTCACACCAGTGATCGAAATAACTCCTGATGTTATAGTTGTACTGATCGGACTACTGGTGGCAATTGATCCATTGGCAGGAACATTCAGGCTTGCGTCCGCCCATCCAATGTACGTGGCTCCATCCCAGCTGATCCACGGCCTGCTTGTATTCACGTTGACTGTTATTGTAGCCTGGGCCTTGTCCGAATCTTTCTTCTTTTGGACAGCAGCAGTTGCTGTCATCTCGTCGGAGGGGTTATTGATCCACTCTGTTTTGCCGGGTGGTATGTACTGATGCTGTCGGGCATCCACATTAAGTGCGGTGGTCAGGAATCGGGCACCGGATTCTACCCTGGCCTGTACATCTGCAGTGGACAGGGTTGTAGCCAGTGCTTTTCCGAGATTTTTGCGAATCAGGGCGTCTGAAATCAGGTGAATATCTTCCTCCAGCACCTTGACATTGACGGTGCTGGATGTGATCACCGCTTTATTCAGAAAGTTGACAGCCGCATCCAGATCCGCCGTTACAGTTGCCGTCGCTTTGTTTGCGAGTAACCCGTTAGCCAGCGCCCTGCTGCGAACTCTGCCATGAACTGCCCCCACCAGAGCTTCGAATGTGACCTTGCCGTCGGAATCTGCCACTTCGATACGAGCATTGCCGACAGTGACCTCGCAGGCATCTGAATTATCCAGGCCTTTCATCTGAATCGCTGGTATGGCGTTCGCTGTTGCGTCATCGGAATCGTCATCGTCGCTCTTCCAGTTGGTTCGGCAACTTCCGAATGCAGCACCCGTAACTGCCACGGTCTGTACGTCAGCATACATTCCGAGGGTTGCCTTCAGATCAATGTCTGTATCGCCCAAAATGATGGCAATTCGATCGGGAGGACCAGAGTCCTTGACCCCGATGTGCAGCCACGATCGCGGTTCTGAGGTCACCGCTGAGTCTGCCCGGCTGAACCCCAGTACCCCTTTGGCCGTGGCCTGAGTCAGAACCTTAACGGTGCCATTAGTCTCTGATTTGGCTTCGACTGTGGCAGCCTGAACAAGCCCCTGAATGTCAACCTCGACCCTGGGATCGACCTGCACAGTCGCGGATGCCTCAGAGATTGCGACCACCCCACCGGATTTGGCGTACAGCGAGGAAACTGCATTCCCAAAAGCAGATCCGAGGATCTTAATACTTCCCGTATTGCCAGGTACCCGGAGACTGCTGCCAGCCGCCTGGAAAATGCTGACTGCTGGAGTGCTGGACAGGTTTGAGTGGACCAGGGAGATGCCGTAAAGTGCGCCTGTGTGTGCTGTGGCAATCACCGTAGCATTTCCAGTCCCCGATTCCTTATTTGTGGAGCGACTGGCATGGTATTCCAGTTGAGGGAACTGGGAACTGAAACTCGCCGACGCCGTCAGGTCAAAAACCAGCCTATGCAGACCAGTGCCGGCCTTGGTCAGATCCAGCCCCATCGTCCCGATGAATCCGGCAAAATTCGTGGCACCGGGGTTTGGCAGGACTGCCTCGATGGCCTCATCATTCCCATTGACAAGATAAAAGCTGCCGGAGTCCAACGTTCGCACTCTGTATGTTTGCCCGTCCGTCAGACCCCTGATCGCATCGTTACCTTCCGGAATCAACTCGAAGGTGAAAGAACTCACCGGTGGCGTTGTCGTTACCACGGATCCGTTGTCCTCAAGCAGTTGAATCGACTGATAGTGCTGCAGGTTGCCGTCTTTCAGAACGACCTGCCATGTTCCCTCCTTGTATGAATCCGTTATATTGAGCCAGACGGTGTATCCACCGGCGGCGTTCTTAACTAAGTTCTGCTCAGCAAGAGTGGTTACACTGGCGACTGAGCCGCCTCGGCGTTGCGCGTCATACACGGCCTGTGGGAATGTGAATTGCTGCTTAATGTAGGCAGGTATGCCCCAGGTATTTGTAATCAGTGTGTAGGTCTTTTGATTTGGCAAGTAGAGAACATATCCGTTTGTCGTAAAGTTGCCGGGGACATCATTCCATTTTCCGCTACTCGTCATGACGGCATAGTCTTCCCCGCCGTTGTTGCTCTCCCCGCCAAAGTTGTTAGGCTCCGAGGAACTCCAGTTTGAAAAATGGTCGTATTTAGCCGTGGTATAGTCGTATGCCAGCCATTCGCCCTCATTGTCCTTGTCTGTGTTATTGATCCAAACGACGTTGCCACCAGCGGCATTCCTGATCTGCACCTGATCATCGTACGTGACAACACTCGCAACGTAGCCACCTCTCGATTTCGCATCGGAAACCGCCTGATCCCAGGTAAACGGCCCGGCCTGATAGACCCATGACGGCCCACTCGTTGTGTTCTTCCAGAGCACATAGCCGTACTTTTCCGTAGATGCATTCGAGACATCGTTCCAGGTACCGTCAGCCCGCATGATCGCGTAATCTTCATTGCCTTTGTAGTCGTTTGGCTCACCGACTCCCCAGTTGCTCAAGCCGACAGTCGCTCCTGGTGAAGCGGCGAATTTTTTTACCCTGTAGGAGTGCCCGTCAATCAGTCCTTTAATGCCATTCACGGTTGCTCCGCCGAGCCATGCCTCATCGGCACTGGATTGCTGGAGCAAATCCTGCACAAGTGCGTTGTCATCGTCAGAACCAATCGTGGCCAGCCATCCGCCGTTGTTTCCGGCCTTTTGTTCGGCATCGGCGTGGGTTCCGGCGGCGTCAGACTGCACGAGAAGATATCTGGAACGTTCCACGATCACGTAGGTCGGGTGGGCTGTGTTGTCAGGTGCTGCTTCCTTGAATTTGGATTTTGCATCATTCCATGTCATCGCACTGGCGGCTGAATCCCAGTGTGCGATCAGGAACGATTCCTTATTCTTTCCGGCCTTACTATTGTCATCGTTGGGCTCCTGGCCGGCCCACGGGGGCTGAAAGTCCACGGCTTCACCGTCTGCGCGCCCCAGCCAGAACTGAGTTCCATTATCCGCATCAGCATCCAGCGTGTCCCACATCCAGGCGTCTGGCTGCCCCTGATCAGTACCCCCAAGCCATGCATACGTCACGTTCTGATTCTTCATCACCTGGGCAAGAATGTCGACTTCTGACGTGGAACCGACGGTTGGGAGCCAGTAGGTATCCGTGTCGTTACTTTGCGATCGAACCCAGTCCGCGATATCCTTTCGATCAAAGCTGTCACCGTCGTAGCTTAAAGCCACGTAAATGGGACGCTCCATGACGTACCATCCGAGAGTGTCGCTGGATGACTTGCTGCTCCATGTGCCATCGGATTTCATCGCCAGGTGGCCACTGTCGGCGTTGACGGAAGCAGGTTCCGACGTGCCCCAGTTCGAGTAGGCTCCGTCGGGCGCGCTGCCGTCTGCCGTATTCCAGAATTCCCCCTGCGCTCCTATTTCATTCCCCTTTGGAACATCATTCCAGTACCAGTTGCCCTTTGAGTCTCCTGCTTTGTAGATGACTTTCTGATTGTCAATCAGTTCGGTGATTTGATCGCCGACATAGATGGCATTGTCGTTTGAGCCTTCTCCCCCCTGTGTAACTTTTACAGCATCGCTGCCACTGGTGGAATCACCGAGGGTTGGAACCGCCGTCGTGTTGACACTCCCTGCTCCCAGGCGGATGGATGTTGGGGCAACGTAACTGACCAACTGGCCGTCCGTGAACCCGTGGGATGAAACATTGAATATGGTCTTGCCGGAATCATTCGTGAGGTAATTTGATTGGATCTGTTTAGGTTGTGGCGGATTTGGTCGAATCTCATTGCCCTGGGCGTCCGTGGTGTATTCGAACAGCATGACGGTCGAATCGTCGATCTTGTTGACCAGATACTTTTTGCCGGGGGTTAATCCGGCAACTGCGGTTCCCGCAGGCACGTTATAAATCACTGTACTCCATTGACTCGGGTTCCATGACTCAATCGCAAACACTTCGATTCCATCGGACGTCTTCTTTGACGGCTCAAAGGCAGTGGCTTCACTGAACACAAGGCGGTCGGAATCAATCTGGACAAGCGGCGCCTGGAACTGTTCACCCAGCTGGATTCTTGTATCATCGACCGTCAGCACATGGTACAGCGTCCCATCACTCAATCCCTGAATGATGTTGGTGTCTGTGCCTGAGTATTTGAGCAGATCGCCGTCATTCAGGCCGTGAATCCTGCCCCCAAAATCCACCTCATCTGATGACGCGTCGACGTTTTTGACGTCTGTGGGGTGTGGATTTCGATTGGTTCCGGCAGTTGCCGTGATTGTGATTTGCTGCGATGCAGCGATGGCTGCATTCTGCTCGATTTTGAGTGTAATGCTGGGATTCTCAATGACCGTGGTGTTAGAATCCACGACGGCAGCGGCAACTGCACCGTATCCCCATTGCTTGACTTTTCCGGTGGCATCAAGCTGTGATTCCGTACTGAGTGTCACGTTGGCGGCCTGCAGCGACGGAGCCGTATCGTTGCCGTCCCCAATGGCAACCTTAAGAACTGGCGCAGAAGATACCTTGACATTCGAAACTGCGAGTCCGAGGCCCACTCCGACTGCAATGGTTTGCTCCACTTCGGCCTCGATTTTACCCTTCGTTGCAGAGGAGATTTCGATCGTGCCGTATTCCGCCTGCAGCTGAACGCCGCCTGTCACCTGTGCGGCGACGATCGGCGACACCGTCCAGGTCAGCCTGGCTGCGTCAATGTCTGCTCCTGAGAGCTCGGCACTCCAGTCAGTGACGTCCGTTGTGAGTTGAGGGCCGCTTGCGAGGTCGCCGGCATAAGCAGCGTGGACCGTGATATCGTTGGATTCGGAACGCAGAATGAGCGAGTCAGGCTGTGCAGTGCCTGCGACGGATGCGTGAATGTCGCCGGACAGTGTGCCGTCGACAACGGCATTGCCAAAGGTTACTCCGAACCCCAGTCCCACCGCAACCTGCTTGACATTTTGGGCTACGGCCGCCCGAGATTGCGCAGCAACAGCGATTAAGCCTTTTGCGACGATGGAGGCTTTATCATGGTCTTTAAGGCCCACGTCCGCATGAACGGAGTTATTGATTTCAGCATTCAGTTTTGGAAGCGAGATGATGACATCGAGACCAAATGCGACAGCCACATCAACGCTGTTCCAGGAGGTATCGATGGACGTTTTGTCCAGGGCTTTCACTGTGACGGTAGTCGCCGCGTCGACATCTGAATCCCGAATAACAGCGAAGATTTCTGCCTGGGAGATTGAAGAGGCATTGGTTCCACCAACAACGATGGCAGTTCCAACGCTGGCCAGGGCAGTTGAAACAAGAACAGACTGGAGGTCGCTTTCCATATTGGCCTGGCTCAGGCTCGGTCGATCCATGGTCGCCAGCACCTCAATCGCACCCGTTGTACTTGTCAGCTTCGAATTCAAGACTGAGGCATCTACTTTGTCGTACAAACGGTTTCGTGCCCTCACCCAGCCTGCGGAGACTGCGAATGCCGCAGTGCCGGCCAGACCGAGGTTGGTGGCAACATCAACAATCGTGGTCTTATATTGGGGGGTTGCCGTGGCCGCTACTGAGATATTGCCGGATCTGATGGTCGAATTGAGAACCTGAGCGCTGGCTCCGACGGGGGGCCCGCCTGAGCCGTTCTGTTCCTCAGAATCGGAGGCTCTGCGATCCGGATTATTGGCCACATTCGTATAGATGCCTCCAGCGGCAATGGAAACAGTCGAAGACAGCGCAAGGGCCACTTGCACAGCAGTTGAGACGGACTCAAGCTTTGGATTTTTGGTGGCCTGAACGATTGTGGAGGTGGCCACAGTAAGATCAGAATCCTCCACACTAGCGGTCACTGCTGCAGTTTCAAAATTGACCGACACCTGAGTGATGGCGCCAAGGCTCAGCGCAAAAGCACCTGACGTCGCGGCTGCGCCGATGCTCACCGCAATCGACTTGCTCTCAATGGAGCTCTGGTCAGCAGCCTCGACCGTTACAGAGGAAGCTCCGGTCAGTTGAACAGCCCCAATGGTTGCCGATACGGCTCCTTCAATTGAGTTATAGGCGAACATTCCCAGGCCTTCGACGCCAATGGCTGCATCGTTTCCGACCACCAGGTTCACGGTGTTACCCACGGAATGCGACACATACATCGGACTCGAATCACTGCTCGGGCTGCGAAAAGCCTTCACCTGAACATTTCCTGATGCTGAAACATTTCGTTTACCTGCTTGGCGCGAATCGCGGGTCCCAAGGGTTGCCGAAGTGCTGACTGCATCGCTGTTCATGGTCCAGGTCAGTCCAATAACGAGACTGAATGTGGCTCCACTGGTCCAAAGTACGCTGAATGCCACCTCAAAAGTCCTGGCACTGACCTGCGGCTTGTAGTCAGCAAGAATCTTGAGGTCCCGACACTCGAGAGTCTCGACATCAACAAGGCTTCTGACTTCCCCGTGCAGTCGATTGAGGGCAATAGCGCCGGCAATGTTCACGCCAGCCGTTGCTTTTTCTCCCAGCACTCCAACCGGAACCGCCATGGCTGTCAGTGTCGGCTGCGATAGGGCATGAACATGCAGATCACCGTTCGGTGCACTGATCGTGACGTCTGAAATCTCAGCGACTGCACCGTTTCCAGCGGTGAAGACGTCGAGTTCATTGTGACTTACTGCAGCACCGATTACGGCGGTGAATGTTTGAGTCCGCTCCGCGTTAAATGCGAGAGCTGCTCCGGCACTGATGGCGTGCAAAACTGGATTGTCTGAGACACTCAGTGTTATGTCGCCCCCCGCAGCCTTGATGTGATCATCTCCGTCGGTACCGGTGATCGTGGCGGTTACGTCACGTCGCAGCCGATTCAGTGCAAATGCGCCGGAGATGGCAACGACGGGATCTCCGACCACAATGCTTCCGGCGATGGCCATGGCGTACAGTTTCGGCTGGGATGTTGCTTTGACCGCGATTGACTGAGCATCAACAGAAGAATTTTGGATGAGAGCTGTGGTCGTGGATTTGACGTAATTCAACGCGCTCATTCCGCCTATGCCCACGCCTTTACCACCGCCGCTTGTGAGCGAAGCTTCGATGACCCCTCCGACAGCGTCTGTTCGGACTGCATCAATCGCCTCCACGCTGACAGCGCCGGCGGTTGCTCCCGCTGGGCCCTGCAGGCTGACATTGACGATCAGTGCATCTGTTTGCAGATCCGTATAGTTGAGGCTGAGAGAGAGTCCGCCGGCAACACTGCTGGCGCTCTTCGAAGAAGAGAATCCAAGGCTGGCACTCCCGGCCAGAAAGATAGCGTCCTGCTTGATGGGTTCCCAGAGAGATCCAGAACTGTCAGAAGCCTCGCCTTTGCCGCGGTGTTTTTTCGCAGATGTTCCGCCCTGTCCGACAGAGGCGTTTACAGAGACCGTTCCCGGTGACGATAACTCGGAGTCCGAAGAGTTGCTGCCAAGGCGAGCCGCAGTGTCCATGTTGATGATATTGACTGCGAACGAGCCCCCGAGAGCCGCGGTGGTGCCACGCTCCGTTCCGGAACTGGAGGTGATGGCGAGACCACCCGCGAGGCTGATGACGTCGGTGTTATTGACCGCTGACACCTGAGTCAATGTGAATTCCGGCGACGTGCCGGCCACGGCACTGTCATTAAAATCAGCCGGATTCCAGGCGGCAAATGCCTGATCAGTGGTAAATGTCAGAGCGAAGTCACCGGAGAAGCCTATGCGTGTTTTCTCTGACTCTGACGCCTCGCTCCTGTCGCTGTGATCGT
>JBEAUF010000472.1:0-7393 GCA_041161565.1 Planctomycetota bacterium
TGGTGCGCACCCCTGCCCGCGGCGTCGGCGTCGTGTTGGCAGGGTACTTCACCCGCGGGCTTCCGCCCTGCGGCTCACTGCGTTTGGCACGCGCGTTTGCCGCGCGCATTTGCCGCGCGCATTTGTCACGCGCGTTTCCCCTCGCACTGCGCACCCCTGTCGCACCCCAACCGCTACGGCCCGGATCCGCGGGTCCATGGCACGTCGACAAACAGATCCTCGGGCGCGTCGTGCTGGGTGATGTATTGACGAATTCCGTGAAACGCAACCTCGTCATCGACGGGTCTCACATTGCCCCCGCGGGTCCACACCGGGCGGTCGTTGAACTGGGGAAACACGCTGCGCAACATCCGTGTTGACCGGGCCTTCAACGAATCACGAGCGGTCTCCGGATCGCAGTTGGCAGCGAGCAGCAGATGAACGTGGTTGGACCGCACGGTGAGGATGTAAACCTTCAAGCCCCGAAATTCCGCGTGCTCGCTGAGTACTCCCGCGGTGGCGGCGCGGTGGTGTGGATTGAGTTCGCAGGGCGGGTGGTTGAGCCGGGAATGGTGCCAGTTTGCCAATGCGGGTTGGGCCTTCTGAATCCCCCGATTGTCACGATTCCAGCCGCGTGAATCCCCGGGAAGCCACGTTCCCCATGTGGTCCATGTGAGGAACCAGACGGGGATATTCATGGAGTGAACGGCGACCATTGCTGCGGGCAGTGTTTGGGTGTGGGAAGGAGATGTAGTGTGGTAATAGTTAATCCCCTGTAATGGGAGCGTTCAAGGATAATCCGAATGGAATCCCGAAAAAAGAACAAATGAGCGGGTGGGCGGAAGCCCCCGGTTGTGATTTCGCACCCTGGTGCGCGCGCTGGCAGGGCGTTGGCGTCGCGTTTGCAGGGGCCTTTACCCGCGGGCTGCCGCCCTGCGGCTCATATGCTGGCAGGGCGTTGGTGGTGTTTGAGCGGGTGGGCGGAAGCCCCCGGTTGTGTTTCGCACCTTGGTGCGCGCGCTGGCAGGGCGTTGGTGTCGCGTTTGCAGGGGCCTTTACCCGCGGGCTGCCGCCCTGCGGCTCATACGCGGGGGGGAGGTTCGTTGGCGGCGTTTGAGCGGGTGGGCGGGAGCCCCCGGTTGTGTTTCGCACCTTGGTGCGCTCGCTGGCAGGGCGTTGGCGCCGCGTTTGCGGGGCCTTTACCCGCGGGCTGCCGCCCTGCGGCTCATATGCTGGCAGGGCGTTGGTGTCGCGTTTGCAGGGGCCTTTACCCGCGGGCTGCCGCCCTGCGGCTCATATGCTGGCAGGGCGTTGGTGTCGCGTTTGCGGGGCACTTTACCCGCGGGCTGCCGCCCTGCGGCTCATCGCGTTTAGCTCATCGCGTTTGCTCATCGCGTTTGCTCCCCGCTCTCCCCCATCGTGTTTCAACTCCGTAAAACTCCGCGGCAAAATTTTTTGTGGTGGAGTTGATGGCTTGTTCGGGGCAGGCTCATGTGGCATGCTGCGGCCTGGCGGTTCGCCGTGTTTCATTCTGTTCTTTCTTCTGCTCCGGATTCGTCTCGATGTCAATTTTCCTGCCCCGCGCGGCATTGTCCGTCGGTGTTCTGTGGTTGCCGATGCTGTGCGGTTCTGTGCTGGGTGATGAGCTTCCCGCGATTTCCGTGCCGGCTTTGACGGCGGAGGAGCAGGCGGCTTTGGGGCAGATTCGGCAGTCGCAGGTGCTGGGGACGGTGGCGTTTCTGGCGGCGGATGAGATGGCCGGGCGGAATACGCCTTCACCGGAACTCACAATTGCCTCCGCGTATGTTGCGGCTCGGTTTCGCGGTGCCGGACTCGAACCGCTCGGACCTGACGGCAGTTACTTCCAGCGGCAGGAGCTCGCGCAGTTCGGCCCGCCGGCGATGCCGGCTCAGCTGCAGCTGGGAGATGCAGTGCCGCTGAATGCGCCCGTGATCTTTGCGGCCGATCGTCCGCTGCAGTTGGCGGGGCCCGCTGTGGACCCGCGTCCGGGTGCGGATCAGAGCGGTCAGCTGCTGCTGCTGGATGAACCGCCGCTGCCGCCGCAGGCGGCTGACAACCCGGCGGCCGCTGCCGCGGCCGTCGCCCGTCGGCTTCAGCCTCTGCTGGCCGCGAAACCCTCCGCGGTGCTCATTCGTGCGGCCGTCGGCAGTCCGCTCCGCGAAGCACTGGCCGCCGCTGCCGGTCGCCCGCTGGAGCTGCCTGCCGCTCTGCAGCCGGCGCTCGCGGTGGTGCTGGTCCCCGACACGCTGAAAGCCGGTCAGCCGCTCAAGCTGTCCGTGGATGCGCGTATCAGTCAGACTGTGGAAGTGCGGAACGTCGCGGGAGTGCTGCGGGGTTCCAGCCCCGAGCTGGCCAAACAGGCGATCATCTTTTCCGCGCATCTGGACCATATCGGTCGGCAGGCGGGTGATCGTGGCGGCGATACGGTGAACAACGGAGCCGATGACAACGCGACCGGAGTGACTGCGGTGCTGACACTGGCAGATGCCTACGCCGCACTTCCCACACCTCCGGAGCGTTCGGTGGTGTTCCTGACGTTCTGGGGCGAGGAGAAGGGGTTGCTGGGTTCGCGGCAATACTGCGAACAGCCGCTCTGGCCGCTGGACCAGACCGTGGCCAACATCAATATTGAGATGATTGGTCGGCCCGAAGAGGACGCTGAAGAAAAGATGTGGGGCACCGGTTGGACTCGGAGCAGTCTTGGGCCGCAGCTGGCCGCCGGAGCTGCTCGCGCCGGCATTACGGTGTTTCACCGTGAAGACGTCAGCGAAATGCTCTACGCCCGCAGCGACAATTACTCCTTCGTACAAAAAGGCGTGATTGCTCACAGCTTTTCCGCCGGGTCGCTGCATGCGGATTATCACAAGCCGACCGACGAAGTATCGCGGTTGAACCTGCCGCACATGACGCGGATTATTCAGGGGCTGTTTTCGGGCAGCCTGCCTCTGGCGCGCGGTCAGCTGACGCCGGAGAAAACGAACTAGCAAAGAGGGTCACTGAGTTGTCGGGTCTTGTCGCAGTTCGCTGCCGGAGGGGTCCAGCAGCGGCACGCACTGTGACGAGGAAATGGCGGCGCAGAGGGGCAGATCGGAGTGCTGCCGGATGGCAATCAGGTTCCGCCCTCCCTGGGTGTTGGCGAAATAATCGGCAAGCCTTGCGCGGTCATCGGTGGCGGGTCCCAGCAGCTGTACGGCGGCACCGCGGGCGATTGCGGCGCTGTCGTTCAGTTCCAGGTTTGCGCCGGTGAGCGCGGCCAGCTGCTGCACCATGGCGCCAGCGGCCAGCACATCTTCTCCGGACACGATCCCGTCGGTGCCGGCGCAGACCAGATGGATTTCTAAAGCCTGGGCGGCGAGCCAGCTGGTGAGTCGCTGCAGGTTGAGCCAGCAGCCGATGACGATCTGCGCGGCTCCGCGGCATTTGAGCAGTGCGCGGGTGCCGTTGGTGGTGGTGAACACAATCCGCCGGCCTGCGACGACCTCCGGAGTGTACTCTGCGGGGGAATTGCCAAGGTCGAAGCCTTCGATGCGGACACCGTGACGTTCACCTCCCAGCAGCAGCGGTTCGCCGGGGGACGAGTTTCGCAGGCGTTTGGCTTCCGTGGGATCACCGCAGGGGAGGACGGCGATGGCGCCGTGATCGAGGGCCGTGACGATGGTGGAGGATGCTCGCAGCACATCGATGATCACGGCCGTTTTTCCGGCGACAGCGTCGGCGGGGATCAAATCCGGGAGCAGATGAACGTGGACAATTCGTGACATGTGGTGGGTGTTCCCGTGAGAATGCTCAGCTGTGGCTGGCGAGGTCGGCAGCGGTGACGATGCTCTGAATGCGGCCGGATTTGAGTCGAGTGATGATCTGGTCGCCGGGTTGCACGTCGGAGGGCGTTTGGACGATGTGACCGGTGGCGGTTTGTGTGAGTGAATAGCCGCGGGCGAGCACCTGCAGGGGGCTGAGGGCCTGGAGTGTGGCGGCGAGTTTTGCAAGCTGGTGTCGGCGGCGTTCGAGGAGCAGTTGGAGGGCGCGGGTGAGGCGTTCACCGAGCAGGTCGCAGTCCTGGCGACGCTGCAGGAGCAGGTTTTCGGGGCGCTGGAGGACGGCGCGGGATTCGAGTGCGGCCAGCTGCAGACGGCAGCGGTCGACTTTCATGAGCAGACAGCGGCGGAGTCGTTCGGCGGTTTGTCTGAGTGACTGGCGGAGTTCTGCGGCGGAGGGGACGACGAGTTCCCCCGCTTCGCTCGGCGTGAGTGCTCGACGATCCGCCACGAGGTCGGAAATCGACACATCAATTTCGTGCCCCACAGCACTGATGACGGGGACTTTGCAGGCCGCCACGGCTCGGGCCACAAGTTCGGTGTTGAAGCACCAGAGATCTTCGAGACTGCCGCCGCCCCGGCCGGTAATGACCACGTCGACTCCGGGAATACGATGCACGATGCCCAGCGCACGAGCGATGTCTTCGGCCGCGCCTTCACCCTGCACGCGGACGGGCACGATGATGATGTCGGCGGGTGGCCAGCGGCGAGTGATCACCTGAATCATGTCGCGAACAGCCGCACCGGTGGGGCTGGTGACAAGAGCAATCCTGCGGGGGATCCGCGGGATCGGGCGTTTTCGGGAGGCTTCGAAGAGTCCTTCTGCGGCGAGGCGTTCCTGCAGCTGGCGGAAGGCCAGCTCGAGTGCTCCGGTGCCCTGGGGCTGCAGGCGGCTGATGGCAAACTGGCAGGTACCCCGAGTGACGTAGACGGAGAGGCTGCCGGTGGCGAGGACTTTGAGACCGTCTGTGGGGATGAATTTCAGCCGCTGAGCCGTGCTTTTCCAGATGACGGCCGAGATTTCCGCGTGGTCGTCTTTCAGGGTGAGGTACCAGTGTCCGGCCGGGCTGCGGCGGCAGTTGGAGAGTTCCCCTTCGACGATGCACTGCGGCAGGGCTGTCTCAAGGACTTCCTTCATCGCGGTGACGAGTTCGGTGACGCTGATTACCGGGAGTTCATCTGGCTGCATGCGAAGGCTCCGCGGAAGAAATCCCGGACTGACGGCGACATTCGTAGAGCAGAATGCCGGCTGCCACGGCGGCATTGAGTGATGTGACCTGGCCGAGCATCGGAATGGCGGCTCGCACATCGCAGCATTCGAGCAGTCGCGGGGCGACGCCGACTGCTTCTGAGCCGATGATCAGCAGCAGCGGCCCGGCGAGGGGGGTGTTCCAGAGCAGGTCGGAGGATTTTTCGGAGGCGGCTGCGATGCGAAAATTGGCCTGACGAAAGATGTCGGTGGCCTGAGCCAGGTCCGGTGTCTGAAAGATCCGCAGATGATTGAGGGCCCCGGACGATGCGCGGGCGACGTGCGGCGTGACGGACGACTGGGATGCGGTACCAATCACAATTCCGGCAGCCTGCACAGCATCGCAGCAGCGAAGGATGGCGCCGAAGTTCCACGGGTCCTGGATGCGGTCCAGCATGACGAACAGCGGCGGCGGGACCGTGGGGGCGGTGCTGAGCGGTGTTGTGGCGGCGGCTGTTGCGGCTGTTGCGGCTGCGCGAACGGCGGTGGCGAGGTCAGCGGTGGTTTCCATTGGAAATTCGCCCATGCGAGCGACCACACCCTGGTGGTCCGGCTGGCGGCAGAGCTGTTCCAGGCGGGTACCGGAGACCTGCTGCAGGGGAATGGAAATTCGGGCTGCGGCCTGCTGCAGCGGCAGCAGAACGTCCGGGGCGAGAGCATCGCTGGTGAACAGTTCGAGCACGGGCCAGCGGGCTGCGGCCAGAGTTTCGAGGACTGCATGGCGGCCCCAGAGCCAGGCGCGCTGATGGCTGCCCGCGAAACCGCGGGCCTGCCTGCCTCGGGGAGTGCTGTGGGGGAGATCACGCAATGCAGGGGTTGTCCAGAAAAATCCGTGGAAATTGTGGGTTGCGGGCGGGTGTCACATGGGGCTCAGGTGAGCGATTGGAGCCATGCGGTGAGGAGCGAGTGATAGGAATGCAGGTCATCGCGGTGCGTCATTTCCGCGATGGTGTGGATGTATTTGACGGGGGCGGCCAGGCAGATGGTGCGAACGCCGCTGCGGCTCCGCTGAATGGCTGCTCCGTCCTGTCCTCCGCGTGGCAGGATGGCCCGCTGGCAGCGAATGCCGTGCTGCTGGGCCAGCGTTTCGAAGTCGGCGACGAGGCCCATATCAGAGAGCATGGAACCATCCATGATGTGCAGGCAGACGCCATCGCCGGCCACGGACACTCGGTCTTCGTCGGGGACGCCGGGAGTTTTGCAGCAGAGTGTGGTATCGCAGGAGACGGCGAAGTCGGGATCGACAGCAAAGGCAGCCGGCCCGGCGCCACGCAGGCCAACTTCTTCCTGGACGGACCACACCGCGTGGATTTCGCAGGAGTGATGATCAAGGTTTTCAATGGCGCGGATCAGGGCCCAGCAACCGACGCGATTGTCGAGGCACTGGGAGACGACGGAGTGCCCCAGTTCGTGGAAGGGGCCATCGAGCACCACCATATCGCCGATGCGAACCCGGCGTTTGGCTTCTTCGGGTGACAGTCCGCAGTCGACGAAGAACTCGGTGACTTCCGGGATCTTTTTCTTATCCGCTTCCGTGGCCAGGTGCACCGGCCGTCCCGCTGCGTTCATGACACCCGGGAGGTCACCATCGGCCGTGCAGACTCTGACCATCCTGGCAAACAGATTGCGTGGATCAAAGCCCCCGGCCGGATTGATTCGCAGATAACCCTGATCGTCAACATGTCGCACAAGAAACCCAATCTGGTCCATGTGGGCCATGAGCAGCACCCGGGCGGGACGCGCTGGAACAGCCTGTCCGGCAGCGGGCCGCGGTTTGCGAACGGCAATGAGCGACCCCAGCGGATCAACACGGATTTCATCGAACAGCCCCGGGGCGGAAATGGCATCCTGAATGACCCGCCGAATGCGTTCTTCGCGGCCAGGAACGGAGGGAGTTTGTGTGAGCAGTCGCAGGAGTTCCATGGTCTGAAGACATTCGAGGAGGCAAACGGAGCCGGGACGCGCCGGGAAGCAGGTGAATAGGGCGGTATGATGAATATTTGCGGGAGAAAGATCAAATGGAGGCGGCGCGAGAGAGGAGAGGCCGTGATGAGCCGCCTGGCGGCAGCCTGCGGGTAAAGGACCCTGCGCGAGAGGGTAGAGTGTAGGAAGAAGTGAGAAGTGAGTATGCGCTGAGCCGCCTGGCGGTAGCCTGCGGGTAAAGGACCCTGCGCGAGAGGGTAGAGCGTAGAAAGAAGTGAGAAGTGAGAAGTGAGAAGTGGGGACTCGTGCTGAGCCGCCTGGCGGCAGCCTGCGGGTAAAGAGGCCTGCGACGCGCTGCTGACTGCGTGCGCACCAGGGTGCCGAAACGCAACCGGGGGCTTCCGCC
>JBEAUF010000477.1:0-12286 GCA_041161565.1 Planctomycetota bacterium
GTCTGGGAGGTCCGACGGGAGCACCGAGCATTCCCATGACTTCTCGTGCTGCTGCCATGTAGCCGGCGGAGGCGAGCAGGCGGATGAGCTGCACGGAGCGGAACTGGTGTTCCCGGGCGGCGGCGAGGTTTCCGGAGGCGAGTTGGGCGAGGATTTCGAGGTAGATGGGAGCGGCGAAGTTGTAGCTGCTGCCGACGGCTCCACGAGCCCCCAGAACAGCGGCTGCCAGCAGCATTTCGTCAATCCCGAAGGCGATATCGAAGCGTCCCCCCTGAGCCCTTTGGCACAGCTGAAAGCTCATCAGGTCCGAGTTTGTGAATTTGAGTCCGGCGAAGTTGGGAATGCGGCTGGCGGCCAGTTCGAGCAGATCCGGCATGGAGAGCTGAACACCGGTCATGACTGGGATATCGTAGAAGTAGAACGGTGTATCGGGGGCTGCGGCGGCGATCTGCTGGCACCAGTCGCAGAGGTCTGCGGCGGAGCGAGGGCGAAAGTAGGAGGGTGCCTGGGCGGAGATAGCGTGGGCATTGAGCGTGGCAGCATGCTTTGCGAGTGTCTGGGCATCGCGGAGGCAGTTGGAGCCTACGTGGATGATCAGCTGGAGTGGCGTGCCTGATGCGGCGGCGGCCCAGCGTTCGGCGAGCAGCCTGCGTTCGTCAAGGCTGAGTGAGTGGCTTTCGCCTGTGCTGCCGCAGACGAAGACGCCGGAGACGCCCTGGTTAAGGAGCACACTGAGTTGTTGTTCGACGACCGGCAGATGGAGTTCGCCGGCGGGATTAAAGGGTGTGTGTACAGCGGCGATCAGGCCATGGAGAGCCATGGGACGGGTTCCTATTCGAGGAATCGGGAGATTTCGGCGGGTGTGAACTTTTGGGTGAGGCGAGCGCCGAGTTGGGAGACGATGCGGGCGGCTGCATGTGAGGCGAGGTGGCCTGCCTGTTTCCAGCTCATGCCGTTGGTGATACCGAAGAGCAGAGCACCGGCGTACATATCGCCGGCACCTGTGGTGTCGATGGCGGCCACGGGGACACCTTCGATGGGGATTGCCTGACCTTCGTGCATGAGCAGTGAGCCATTGGGTCCGAGCGTCATGGCGACGTTTTCGGCGTGGCGATGGAGTTCGGCCGCGCATTCGATGGCGTCAGTTTTACCGGTAAGGGCCTGGGCTTCGTGTTCGTTGCAGAAGAAGAGATCCACCGGCCCTTCGACGAGGGACCAGATTTCATCACGGAAGAGGTTACAGAGGAATGGATCGGACGCCGTGAAGGCCACTTTGCAGTTGTGCCGACGGGCGATTTCCATAGCGCGGTAGGCGGCCGCCTTCGTGGTGGGGCTGGTGAGCAGGTAGCCTTCGATGTAGACGTAGCGTGCCAGACGAATTTCGTCTTCGTTGAGATCGTGTTCACTGAGTGTGGCGGAGACACCGAGATTTGTGAGCATGGTTCTCTGGGCATCTTCGGTGATCAGGATGGCGGAGGTACCGGACTGTCCCGAGCCTGCGGGCGGGACATCCATGCGCACACCGATCCGCAGCATATCCTGGACGAAAAAGTCACCTGTTTCGTCGGTTGCGACCTTGCCGGCGAATCCCGCACGGCCCCCGAAGTCCGCCACAGCCACAACGGTATTGGCTGCGGAACCGCCTGCACAGCGGTTGAGGGGAACACCAGCCAGGCGCTGGAGCACGGCCTGCTGCCGGGCGTCGTCCACGAGGGTCATGATCCCCTTGTCGAAACCGGCCTGCTGGAGCCAGTTATCTGAAATTCGGGCCTGAATATCAACGAGGGCGTTGCCAACGCCAAAGACGTCATAGGACATAATTTGGTTGATCTCGGAGAAGGTAGTAGAGGAGTGGTCCGGTGGGGATTGTAACAAAACCGACGGAAGAGTCGAAGTGGTCCGAGAGCGCAGGGCAACGGCCGTGTGCCGCATGGTTCGGTTGTCGAAAAGCCACGTGGATGCCAAACTGGAGGCAGAGTGCTGCCACCTCCGCCGTGGGATTGGCAGCGGGATTGAGTGATAAAACTTCTGTTACGGAGCCTCGCAAATGGGTGGGACAAATCGCAGGAACTTCCTGAAGGGCGGGGCTGCTGCAGGTTCGCTGCTGCTGATGGGAACTCGTGCCTCCGGGAAAATTCGAGGTGCGAATGAGAAGCTGCGGATTGCCGTGGCGGGCCTGAACGGTCGTGGCCAGAGCCACCTGAGCGGTTGGCTGGATCAGCCCAACGTCGAACTTGCATGGGTAATCGATCCGGACCAGAAGGTGCTCGCCAACGCCATGAATTCTCTGCAGGCGAAGCTGGGCGACAGTTTTCGGGCCCGGGGAGTGGCTGACGTGCGTGAGGCGCTCGAGGACCGGACGCTGGATGCGATCTCCGTAGCTACGCCCAACCACTGGCATTCCCTGATGACCATCTGGGCGGCTCAGGCTGGCAAGCATGTGTATGTGGAAAAGCCGATGAGTCACGATGTGGCGGAAGGCCGCATCTGCGTGGAGGCTCAGAAAAAATACGGCGTGGTCATTCAGCACGGTACTCAGAACCGCAGCAACGCGCAGATCGCGGGTCTGCACGAAGCGATTCAGGCAGGAAAATTCGGCAAACTGAAAATTTCCTATGGGTATTGCTGCAAGGTGCGTGGGAGTATTGGGCACAAGCCCATCTCTGAGCCTCCTGCCAATCTCGACTGGAATCTCTGGCGGGGACCGGCGGTGATCGATGAGTTTCACGGAAATTACGTGCACTACAACTGGCACTGGTTCTGGAAGTCGGGTAACGGTGATCTGAACAACCAGGGCACGCATCAGCTCGACATTGCCCGCTGGGCACTGGACACCAAACTCACCCATCCCACGCGTGTGATGGCGATTGGTGGCCGTTTTCTCTGGAACGATCAGGGTGAGACCCCAAATACGATGATGGGTCTGGCTGAATACCCTAACGGACAGCAGGTGTTCTTCAACGTCAGAAACATGGGTTACAAGGGATACGAAACGCAGGTGGAAAACGAGTACTACTTTGAGGACGGCGGGAAGATTGTTCGCGGTCTTTACTACCCGGCCGGCAGTGCTGAGGGCGAAAAGCTCAGCCTGCCCAACGGCAAGGTGACTCCCGGTGGCAACTGGGCCGCATTCATCCAGGCGTGTCGGGAGGGTCGTCCGGAACTGGCCAATGGCAACGTCTACGACGCGCACTACGGCTGCGTTCTCGGACACCTCATGAACAACTCATGGAGACTCGGCGAGAAAGTGCCCTTTAACGCGAAAGCTGGTCGCTTTGGTGACAACCGCGACGCAGCAGAGCATTTTCTGAAGCTGCACGAGATCACTCGAGACGGCGTGGGTGTACCGGAAGATGGTGCGGAATATGTTGTGGGCCCGTGGCTCACATTCGATCCGGAAACAGAGCTTCACACGGGCGAATTTGCGGAGCAGGCGAATGCTCTGCTGAAGGATCCAAACCGTGACGGATTCCGTGTCCCTGAGCCGGGGAAGGTATGAGCCAGGCTGCCAATCAGCCCGGTGAACGGGGTGTTCGCCGGGCCTGACACCCACGAGAGTTCAGCATTTGGGCAATTGATGGAGCATTCCGTATGGCCAGATACCGTGTGGCAGTGATTGGCAGTACCGGTCGAGGCGACTACGGGCACGGCCTTGATGCCATTTGGAAAACGTTCGACGACTGCGAAGTGGTGGGTGCAGCAGACCCAATCGAGTCTGGGCGGCAAAAGGCCCAGGAACGCACGGGTGCAGCGACCATTTGGGCGGACTACCGGGAAATGCTGGACAAACTGCGTCCGCAGGTCGTGGCCATTTGCCCGCGCTGGGTTGACCAGCACCGGGATATGGTCGTGGCCTGTGCGGAATACGGATGCCACATGTACCTGGAAAAACCTTTGTGCCGCACGCTTGGAGAAGCGGACGAGATGCTGCGGGCGTGTGAAATGCGGCACCTGAAAACGGCCGTGGCCCACATCAGTCGGTGGTCCCCCCAACTCGATGTCGTCCGTCGGTTAATCCAGGATGGTCGAATCGGCGAAGTGCTGGAAATCCGTGCCCGCGGCAAGGAGGACAGCCGGGGTGGGGGCGAAGACCTGTGGGTGCTTGGTACCCATGTGCTGGATTTGATGCGAGCGATCGCCGGTGAGCCGGAGAGCTGTTTTGCCTCACTGACTCAGGCAGGACGACCGGTGGTGCGAGGGGATGTCCGCGAGGGTAACGAAGGACTTGGGCCGCTCGCGGGAGATCGAGTTGAAGCGAGCTATCGCTTTACGGGCGGAGTGTCCGGGTACTTCTCTTCCCGCAAAGGTGCCGGGGGCAGCCCCAGTCGCTTCGGCTTGCGAATCCACGGGACGAAGGGTGTGATGGAGCTCACCTCAGGCTATGGGAACCCCGCTTTTCTACTGGAGGACGCCAGCTGGAGCGGCCGGGGGCCGAGCATCTGGAAGACGATCACCTCAGCCGGCGTCGACAAGCCAGAGACACTAACCGCGACCGGCTACGAAGGGGGTAACCCTGCCGCCGCGCGTGACCTGCTGGCCTGCATCGACACCGACCGTCAGCCAAAATGCTCGCTTCGCGAGGCTCGTGGAGCAGTGGAGATGGTGCTTGCCGCGTTCGAATCTCACGTGCGGGGAGGCCCCGTCACATTGCCGCTCGAGTCCCGGGACAATCCACTGTCGAGGCTTTGAACGTGGCGAACCGGGAAAACTGCGGCAGATTCCGCCGATGCGGCCGGTGTTTCTCTGGGCTGCACTGTGCATTTCACCGGAATTCGTCAGAGACGGGCGGTGGATCGGCCGGGTTCTTAATAGGATGCGGCGTCATCAGCAAGTGCTGCAATCCGCCATTCCCCCTCAATTGTTGTTCCACGGACGGAACTGCCAATGAATTCGCACCGAGTCCTCACCCGTGCGCTGCAATGGTCGCTGCTGTTTTTGCTGCTGGCCAATTATGGTTGCGGCCGCAACGACACGAACCAGTCCGCATCCGGCGATGATCTTCTCGATGAATTCCTCGAGCCCGAAACTTCCGGGCAGCGGGTTTCAGCGGCAGATGAAGAAAATCCGGACGCTGGTGAAGGAACTGCCGAACGTTCACGTCGGGGCGGTGGAAATGGTGTCCGTTCAGCCAGTTTTTCGCACGACGATCCGTTCGCGGTGCAACCTTCCGGATTTGAAAAACCGGGACCAAAGGGAGACCGGCTGGAACTGAACCTTCGCGCCGGTGACCGCTATCCGCTGATCAAAACAGTAGAACAGACGCTGGTACAGCGGTCAGACACCCATCCCGCGATGGCGCGGACCAGACTGGAACTGAATCTGGCGATCACGGTGCACGAAGTGCGGTCGGATGCGGTGCTGCTGGGCGTACAGTACTCAAGAGTCGTCTATGAGCACGACCTCGCAGGGCGCAGACTGAAGTTTGATTCCGCAAACCACGAGGGTGCGATCCCGTGGGATGCGGTGCCCTACGCTGGCATGGTTAATAATGGCTTCGCATTCTGGATTGGACGTGACAATCAGATTCGGGGCCTGGTGGGATACCAGGAGTTTCTGGAACGCTGTGTGGCAGAGGTCCCGCTTGAACGTCGACAGACGCTACTGACCGAGTTGAGCCAGAGATTTGGCGACGATGGCGTCGCGAACTTCGTGGACGATTCGATAGGGCTGCTGCCATACGACGGCACGGTTGACGAGGAAGCGGCGAGCCGAGTTCTGCCGGGCGACGTGTGGACTCGGGAACGCCGGCTGATGCAACCGGTTCCCGTGTACCTGAAGTCAACGTATACCCTGACAGATATCGACCGCGAAACAGCGAGGATTGAGATCACAGGGCGAATCGCGTCGGGAGAGGCTGTAAATGCGGCTGGCGACAGTCGCGTCAGAATCAGCGACGGGCGAACCCTTGGGCACTGCATCGTTGATCGGAATACCGGACTGCCGCTGGACGTACAGATAGCACGACATCTGGTGATTCATGTGCAGACCGACGATGGCCACGACGTCATCCAGGAGAAGGACATTCAGACGACGATTCGCGGCTTTCCCCAATCGCGGACTCAGGATCCCTCAGCTTCGGTTACTGATGACCGCGGTGTGAGTCGGGGTTCGTCGGAAGCGGGCACGGATACAGCCGCCGGCGTTAGTTCTCGGGCGCGTTATCCGGAGTAGTGCGGGATCTGACGGGAAGCTCAGCTCGCCCAGGCCACACCGCTGGCTCGGAGTGACTTTCCCGTGAGCGTGAGCCCAAACGAGTTGAGCAGTCGGGGGATTGGGCTGGACGTCACCGGCACGGTCACTGTCACAGTGAAATGTGTGGTTGAGTCGACGACATTGACTGCAACACCAGCGGTCTGGAATCCGAGCGGTGTCAGCACTGCGAGCACCGTTGACTGTACTCTGGTGCTGCGAGCCGCGGGGGTGGGAAAGACGCCTGCAGCAGTC
Source organism: Planctomycetota bacterium (assembly GCA_041161565.1). Classification (GTDB taxonomy): domain Bacteria; phylum Planctomycetota; class Planctomycetia; order Planctomycetales; family Planctomycetaceae; genus SXXK01. The sequence continues at coordinate 6,445 of JBEAUF010000477.1, forward strand.
CGAGCGCCTTCTGTGGCGGCCGAGTTGACAGCCTGGACAGCGTAAGCTGTGAAGGTCCACTGTACGATGGCGAGGGTACAGATGAGCAGGATGAAAACGGCGAGCAGCATCTCCACGACTGTGGCGCCGCGGCGCCGCACAGTGCGGCCGCAGGCACTCAAAGCAAGAATGCTGTTGCTGAGATTACGCTGAACCATGGTCGTTCCCACAGTCACTTTGGACCTGATCATCGAACGCACGGAGGCTAAGGAATGATGTTTTTGACCGCAGCCGCGCAGTCGGTCAGTTCGGCAACGATGGCATTTCGAAGTTCGGCCAGCCCGACGAGAACACCAATTCCGATCAGTGTCACCAACAGAAGATATTCTGCCGTGACGACACCTCGTCGCTGGCGAATGCGATCTGCAGACTTGTGACGGGTATTCATGCCTGGCTCCTGTATTCCGCCGCTGTGCGGCCGATGTGTGTGAACTGTGATTGGGATTTTCAGGGACACGCGACGGTGACAAATGCCAGCCGACTGCGATTGGGAACAGTAACGGCATCCCAATAGGCAGTGGCGCGAGCACTGACAGTGCGGGATACGTTTGTGATTGGACTGACTGCAGTGAGCTGGAACTGGACCATGCAGGCCCGTCGTCCGGCAGTTGCAGGTGAGACATAGGGTGAGAAGACGAGTGCTGTGGAATCGAGATCGCCGAGGATCACGAGATTGGAAGCCACAGTTGTCCCGGGGCAGCTGCCGGGGCTTGCGAGGTTGTTATTGGTGCCGCCGGCGTTGTTGCTGGCCTGCAGGCTGGCGAGCAGATTCGCGTACTCCGCAGTCAGGCCACCGACTGCACTGTTCACAACGAAATCTGCAGCACGAGCTTTGGCGGTGGAACGGGTCGCGGCACTATCGACCGCCGCAGTCCCCCATGAGCGGGCTCCTGCGAGGGCAGCTGATTCTGCCACTGCCTGAGCCTGTGCGCGGCACACCAGCAGCCAGCCAGCCTCGAGCACGAACTGCATACAGGCCACAAATGCCAGCGACACAACCAACAGCCAAATCGTCGCCACACCGGAGCGATCGGCAGCAGGTGCAACGTTTGTTGTTGGTCGCTTAAGCATGTGGGGCGCTCGAATGCATCAGCCGTTAAACGGCCGAATGACGGAAGCTGTGACGTATTTTCCGGAAATACTGAAACCAAAACCGCCCAACAGGTCAGGTATGACCTTTGTCAGCCTGACATTGACGGTGACGCGAACGGAATCTGCGGGAATGGTGGAGGCAGAAGGGACGGAGGAAAAGCTGGCTCCCAGGGGCCATGAACCAGAGGTCCCGGAGTAGGAGGTCGCCGGATCAAAGACACGTTCCTGGACAATGACCTGCAGATCGGAAGCGGGGACTGTTGAGATACTGGCGGCGGAAAGCTGGAGCTGCACGGCCGAGGCGGTGTCATCATCGAGCCCGGAGGCGTTCATTCGCCCCAGAGTGGAGCAGCGTCCGGCCCCCACGACGGCACTTTGATGCACGATAATGGCACCTGCGAGTTCGAGACCGAACTGCAGCAGACACACAACACACAGCATCAGCACAGGCACGGCCACCAGCAGTTCGATCGACATAACGGCTCGGCGCGATGCTCCGCTGGCCACCTGAGGATGGACGGCAGTCGGATCAATTTGTGGCGGCGAATGTCGCATGGAAGACGCTGGGGCGGATAGATGGAGTGTGATGAACTGTGGTTTGCTATTCCTGCGGACCAGTGATGACACCGCCGGCACCGGTTTCGAGGATTTCGCGGGTGTTTGCGGGGATGAGTTCGCTCTGGAAATGCTCACGCAGACGCACGACCGGGGGGACCATCAGAATGAAGAAGACAGGCGGACAGATGCAGAAAATCACGGGGAAGAGCATTTTTAGCGAGAGGCTGTTTGCACGGGCTTCGGCTTCGTGTTTCAGCGTGGTGCGAATCGAAAGGCTCAGCGCGTCAATCGCTCGTCTCATGTCTGTACCGAGTCGCTCTGTATGGAGCACAGTGGCGGCGAGCGAGCGGAGTTCAGGCTCGTCGATGCGTTCTGCGAGTTGTTCGAAGGCCTGGCCTGCTGAGGATGTCTGGGCCTGACGAACGACGAGTTGGAGTTCCCGCGTGAGACTGGTACTGACGTAGGGGCTGAATTCAACAATTCGCGGGAGCGACTGTTCGAGGGTCAAACCGCCGGACAGGCACATGGAGACGATGTCCAGGACTTCCGGAACTGAGCTGATCAGTTCGGACGCACGGACACGTCCGCGGGCATTGAGGTAGAGGCCGGGAAGTGCATAGAAGATGATTGCGAAAGCGAGTCCCCCCCCAATACAACCGCGCAGAGCGTTAGCGGAAGCACCGAAGACGACAATCATCAGAGGGATTGAGAACAGGCAGCACCAGACGAGGCTGTTACGGAGTGCAAGGAGCCGCTCGAAGGCATCAGGGGTATATGCCCCCGCGCGTCGCAGGTCGCGGCGAATACGGTCCAGCTCAACTTTGAGCTGCGGGACGGATCCAGCCAGCCAGCGCATCCATTCGGGAAGCGACCGTTCGTTGAGGAGCACGATGGAGTCATCGGCCCAGTCTCCGCGAATGAGGCGGCGGCAGTTGAGGAGGACGGTGGCCATGGTTGAGCCAATGCCAACCAAACCGACGACAGCGAGGAAGAGACCCAGGTCAGAATTCATGATGTAGTCCTCAGCTGCCTCAGCGGTTAATCTTGAGTAGACCGAGGATCCAGACGACGCCGATGACATTCAGAGCGATGCCGAGGGCGAAGAAGGATCTGCCGACCGGAGTTGTGTAGAAGACCTCGACATGTTCGGGGTTGATCAGCAGCAGGGCAGCGAACAGGAAGGTGGCAGCCGGGGCTGTGAGTGCGGCTGAGAGTCGTCCTGCGGCGCTGGAGGCTGACATCTGCCCTCGGAAAGCGATTCGATCCCGGAGCAGACTGCTGAGGCGATCGAGGGCATCTGCGAGACTGCCGCCGGTTTGACGGTGTACAGACAGGAGAGTGGAGAGGAGTCCCAGTTCCCGGAGTTGCACTCGGCGAGCGAGAGATTCCATGACGCCGGGGATGGACCGTCCGAGCTCCAGTTGGCTGCGGCACAGCTGCAATTCATCTTTCAGCCTGCCGCGGGCCATACGTTCGCAGAGCATGAAAGCTTCTTCGATGGCAAGACCCGCCCTTGACGAGCGGGCCATAAGAGAGACCACGTCGGGCAACTGATTGCGGAGCCTTGTGAGGCGATTGTTGCGTCTGATGATCAGGAAAATCTGCACGACTGCGGCAAGGAGGATCAGTGCAAAGATGATCCAGCCGATGGGCAGCATTACCACGGAGCCGGCGAGGAAGCCTGCGGACGCGAGTGCACAGGTCCAGGCAATCACACCGTTGATTGTCCAGTCGAGTTCGGCATCGCGGAAGAACCTCGACAGTCCGCCGCTGTAGCCCTGGGCGAGTTCTTCAGCGGTCAGCATGCCTTCAATAGGAGTCTCTGGAGCGGCAGGCGCAGACCATCCTCGGAGTATCTGCACGACCGCGACAGCAACTGCCGTGGTAAGGATAAGTCCGGAGATGATGAGAATGAAAGTTTCCATATTAGACGCTTTGAGACGAGCAGCGGGTCATAGGTGTCAGACCGTTGATAACGAAACCGTACGCGAAAAGAGAAGCAGTCAGATACGGGGTGCGAAATCGTCTTCGATGAGTTCGGAGCCGGCGTGGTGCAGGCGAGGCAGGCAGACGGGCACATGCCCGGTAGTCACAAATTCTTCAGTGGATGTGTCCGGGGCATTTCCGGGGAACTGATAGCGAAAGATGTCATTAAGGACGAAATCGCCGTCCTTCACCCCGTTGACCTCTGAGATGCGGACGACGCGTCGGGCGCCGCCTTTCCAGCGGGCAAGGTGAACAATCATGCGAATGCCGGAAGCGACGTAGTTGCGGATGACCGGGAGCGGAAGTTCGAAGCCCCCCATGGCGATCATCAGTTCGAGCCGCGTGAGTGCTTCGCGAGCATCGTTGGCATGGATGGTTGTGAAGGAGCCTTCGTGCCCGGTGTTCATGGCCTGCAGCATGTCGATGGCTTCAGGACCACGGACCTCTCCGACGAGGAGTCTGTCGGGGCGCATACGGAGGGCGTTGCGGACGAGATCGCGGAGTGTGACGCTGCCGACCCCCTCCGTGTTGGGGACTCGGCTTTCCATGCGGACCACGTGCGGATGACACAGGCGCAGTTCTGCGGAATCTTCGACGGTGACGATGCGTTCGTCGTGAGGAACTGAAGCCGCCAGAGCATTGAGGAGAGTGGTTTTTCCGGAACCAGTACCACCGGAAATCAGCATGCTGATTCGTCCGGCGACAGCGGCCTGCAGGAATTCGGCCATCTTCCTGGAGAGGCTGCCGCGTTCGACAAGACCATCGATTGTGAGGGGCGACCTTGGAAATCGACGAATGGAAATTGTGGCGCCGTCAATTGCCAGCGGTGGGATTGTGACATTCAGGCGGGAGCCATCCGGGAGACGGGCATCCACCATCGGATTGCTCTCATCAATCCGACGCCCGACTTTTGCCGTCAGACGCTGTACAATTCTGAGCAGGTGCTGACCATCAGCAAAAATGATGGGAGTTTTGCGAAGAGAGCCCAGCCGTTCCACGAAAACTTCGCGGGGGTTGTTGACGAGGATATCCGTAATTGCATCATCAGTCATGAGCGGTTCGAGAGGTCCGAGGCCGTGGGCTTCATCGATCAGTTCGAGAGCCATGCGTTCCCTGTCGGGCTCGGAAAGATCACCCGCGTAGCGACTGACCACCGCCGTGATGGCATCTTTATAGGCGTTACGAGCAGCCTCGGGTTCGGCGCCAGCAGCAAACCTGAGATTCAGGGCCTCGACGAGCACTTCGTGCAGGCGAATTTTGCGTTTCTGGAAATCGAGCTCCCTGTCGGCGTTTTCGAAAGCACGCCAGGGGAGCGATTGTGGGCGGGGCGGAGTGACCGCAGCGGTAGCAGCAGCAGGAGCAGCCGCGGTGACAGCGGATTCCTGCGGTTCCGTACCCAGAGCAGTTGTTACAGGAGCACGTTTAAGACCAAACATATGACGTTCCAGTCGCCAAAGCCGTTGGAGTCAGTCTGCAGAGGAAACTGGGGGACACATTCAGGGGTAAAATCCTGAGGACTCCAGTTCCCTGAGAGCATAGGTTGCGTTTCCGACGGTGGCGTTTTTTTTTAGTATTGAGGGCCGGATTTGAGCAGAGGGAGGCGCGAGGACTGAGAAAGCAGGAGGGAGCCGGCGGGTGACAGTTGGCTGGACGAAGTCGTGGTACGAGTCTTATAGCCGGACGGGGGTGCTGAAAATCCACTCCGTGTCGATGGGCTCGCGGATGTCAGGACAAGTGGCCGACGGGGATCCGCGGCATAGACCGGGGTGCGAGCAGCGACGGAGGCATAGGGCATGCGCTGGGAGGGCTGTCGGGGACCTGAGAGCAGCAGCGGGAGTTGTCCTTTGCCGTAGGTGGTGGATGTAGCACGGACAGCACTGACTTGGGAGGCACCGCGGCTGGTGCTACGGGCTTGCTCAAGGCTGCGGGGCCGAGAGCGAGTTGAGGACTGCCGGATAGTCCGGACGGGGGGTGCAGTGCGGAGCGGGGACAGACTGGAGAAGCCGGAGCGAGTTCGGGGCTCGGACCGTCGAACAATCACAGAAGACTCGTATGCAGCGGATCCTCGCTGAGACTTGGATGCCGGCACAGCGGTACCGGACGCCGCGGGGGCTGCCGAGTCTGCTTCAGCCGGGGCTTGTGGCTCAGACTCTTCCGGCTGGGGAGC
>JBEAUF010000019.1:0-2959 GCA_041161565.1 Planctomycetota bacterium
GAGCTGTTTCGCATTCTGGAAGATCTCATCGGCGAGATACACACCGGGTAATGGGCAGCCGGGGTGATGATCCTGGACATAGTCCACATAGCCGCCCAGGATCGCGGATTCCATGCTGCGGGCCCCGATCATGTGGTACGGGACCAGCAGAAACTTTTTGTTTTCGACCCAGGCGTGTGAGTCGCAGACTTTGGCGAGCTCGGGGATTGACCGCACGGCAGCGTTGTGCTGCAGCAGCAGATGCAGCACGGCCATGAAGTGTGACTTACCCGAACCAAAACTGCCGTGCAGGTAGCAGGCCTTGCTGTTGCAGGCATCGACCGCACTGTGGATGAATCCCAGCGCGTCGTCGAAGCAGGTGACCAGCTGCGGAGTGACCACGTACTGTTCGAGCGTTTTCTCGGGTTCCGTGACCCCTTTGGAGAGGTTCAGAACAAAATCGCCCTTACGCACCTTGTCAGGCAAGTCGAGGATGTCAGAAATCAGTTTTTCAGGCATTGGGGTACAACCACGAAAGACACGAAAAAGAGAGCAATTTCAGGAATTTGAAACTGATTGTTCGCTCAACGATCGTGGGCAAGATGTCCGAGCGAAACGGGAAGACTGGATGTTGTCGCCGTGGAGCGAACCGGAAATGGCATTGTGAATGGTGTAACGCTGACGAAACCGTCAAGTTTACGTCATTCGCAAGCTCTTTATCTGAAATGACTTGCGCCAATCGACAGCGAATGGAATGGCATAAAACAGGTGTAAGCAGAAACGAACTGCCTGCTTTTATGTCATTCTTAACGTGAGCGAATCCAGGCGAAAATCGCATAGTTCTGAACCTCACCAACTGGGAATGCAATCCGCAAGTCCAGAGAGAATCAGGAGTTACGCCAGCCAGCCTCGTGATCATCTGATTCTGCATGACCTAGTCCTCTCTCTTCATGCTGGCAGAATGCAATTGCCAGACGGAGCCAGCCCCTCGCCCCTCACAGTCGATCCGTTCTGCTTTTCGCAGGTCCTGAAGCAGGTTCATCAGGAAAGTCTTCCGCTGTGTCTCATCCAAAGCGTTCGACAGCCGATCGAGCAACAAACGGTCAATTTCGCTCCGCCTGGCCGGTCCCTTGCTGAGCAAATCCAGGATCATCTTCTGGCAGTAATCACGATCAATTCCTCGGCGACGAAGGTAATCCACCATCGTGTCCGTTGCCGCAGCCACGTCCGCAGAGACGTGCAAATTGGGTTTTCGTCCTTCAACAAGTTTCCTGGCTCTGAGCGACTTGAGTTCCTCATCAGAGATTGGAACCTGCTTCTGCACCTTGTCCAAAGCAATCACGTCCAGCAGATCAAGATTCGTCTGGCTCATCAGCATTCGAGTGTAATTCGGATCGAGAATCTGACCGATCAACCGGACTTTGACCCGCTCAGGCTCTGTCAGGTCGTAAGTGGGCATCGGAAAGTTGCGATCTCGTTGAATCTGAAATGTCCGTTTGATGCCACTGCCAATCGTGTCGATCATATTCAGACTGACCATCGCCTGAGCCAGAAGCGGATTGGCAGAGAATTCCTGAGGGCTGTCTCGAACGACAACTTCCTCCACGCTACCGGGATAGAACGCCCCCAAATTTGTGAACAACAGCGAATCGGGTTGTTCAACGACGATGATGCGTCCAGCCTTTTCGTAGTTTTGGTGCGCAATGCAGTTGTGCAAAGTTTCACGCATCACCCATGGATCGTATTGACTGACGTTAATCGGAAACAAAGTCCCGTCCGGCAGGTAGCGAATTGTCAGGTTGCGAACATTGTCCAACAATTCATCGACCGCCAATAAGAACGGTGGGTCATAGTGCCGGTAGTCTCGCTCGATGTTCTTGTCGTCCTTCAGAATCCAGGTCATCCGAGGCTGTGCGGGAGTCACATGGTGAGTCGATTCTGGTTTTCCCAGCAGAATCAACGCTGCCCGAGTCAACCGTCCATCAATCGCAACTTTGATCTTGTTCAGGAAGGTCGCATCGTCCCACTGCCAGACTTCTTTGGCTAGATGCGACTTCTTTGGATCACCTTCGAACCGTTCTGCGTATTCGCTTCGAGCCTTCTTAATGGCTTCCGGGGCAAGGTCATCCAGCGTTGCTCCTTCACAAATGCCTGCTGACCAGTCCACCACTGGGCCGGAGACAATTCCCCAAAGCTTCCGTTCCCGTTCTGGATGCTCGCCAAGCGGCTTTTTGTGGCTGCCCACTCGTACATAGCGGCGACCTGAGAAAGCGACTGGAGCGGTGTTTGCCGCCTGCACCTCAAACAACACCATCGAATTCCCCTCCGCCTTAAACTCAAAGATGCGGAAGTTGATTCGAGGTGCCAGCAGCTTATTCAGCCAGGGTTCAAGGTCTTCGTTGCCTTGCCCCTTTTGTTGGCGAGGTTTGAATGACGTGCCAACGACGTTGTGAGTACCATCTTCGATGCCCCAGACGATGTAACCAAACGGCTGGCTTTCCAGAGCCGCCGAGTTTGAAATCGCCGACAGGTACTCACCGATCAACTGCGGGTCAGAATTGTTGTGTTTGAACTCAGCCCACTCAGTCTCCTGAGGCAGAGCCAGCAATTCGGTGAGCTTCGCTTGAAGTTGAGCGTCGTTCATACTTCCGCTCCGATCTCGCATGGACCAATTTGACAACCACGAAATACACCAATGACACGCAAAGAGCGGCAGCGTTCAGCACTCAGTACTCCGTGTTGCGCTACACCGGATTTCCGAAAACCGAAAACCGAAAACCGAAAACTGAAAACCCTGTCCCGTCATCCCTGCCACCTTCACCCTGCCCACCTTCACCCCTGCCCACCGAACACCGAACACCCCTCGCCCTCATTCTTTCGTGCTTTTCGTGTGTTTCGTGGACTCCATTCCGCCGTCCCGTCACCACCCCTCGCCCTTATTCTTTCGTGGACTGCCTTCCCCGGTGTCCCCCTTTCCGAC
>JBEAUF010000025.1:0-28296 GCA_041161565.1 Planctomycetota bacterium
CCCGTTCTGGTGCAGCACCCCCACCGGCAGCCGCATCCGCGGGCGTCTTGCTGTGGCCGGATCATCCGAGTCCCCGGTCTTCGGCTTCTTTAACGATGAACACCAGCTGGTCCCGGCCGCCGACTGCCCCCTGCACCATCCCCTCATCACCGGCTCCCTCAACTGGCTGACCCTGTTCATCAAAGCCGCCAAACTGGAACCCTATTCTCCCGAAAATGACCGCGGAGAACTCAAATTCATGGTGCTTACAGCCAGCCCCTCCACAGGAAAGCTCATGGTGCAGTGGGTGCTGCGTTCCCGGGAGTCCATCGATCGAATTCAGGGACTATGGCGGAGATTATCGGCGGACGAGCGAGGTTCAGTGACCGTGATGTCCGCGGGAATCCAGCCCAAACGATCCTCCCGGATCAGCTGCGAAACCAACTATCCGATTTCCGCAGAACAATCGCTGGAAATCACTTATCCAGAGCCGGGGATTTCACTGTTTGTGGCCCCCGGAAGCTTTGTGCAGAGCAATTACGAGGTGGCCGGAGCTCTCTACGCGGCGGCAGCCGCCCGGCTGCACCAGGCTCGCCCCCGTCGAATCCTTGATCTCTACTGCGGATCCGGAGGGTTCTCACTGCTGGCCGCCCGAACCGGTGCTGAGGTGCTCGGAGTCGATGTCTCGTCCGCATCCATCGATTGTGCCGGCAGGGCAGCTGCCCGGCTGGGACTCTCTGCGGAATTCCGCGCCTGCCCCGCTGGTGCTCTGCAGCCGACAGAAATCGGAGAGCGTTTTGATGCGGTGATCTGCAATCCCCCTCGAGCCGGTCTGGATCCGGCGACAACTGATCTGCTGCACCAACTTTCCCCGAGAGTGATCCTGTACTCCAGTTGCAACCCGACGACGCTGGCCCGGGATCTCCAGCGTCTGTCCAGTCACTACGCCCCCACCTGGATCAGGCCATTTGAAATGTTTCCAGGAACCACCCACTGGGAAGTTCTCTGCCAGGCAGATTTTCGGGGCTGATGCCCCCCAATCAGATCCTTTGCGTTGTCACCTCGCGGGAAAATGCGACAATCGGTAAAGGTCGTCCACTGCAGAAGCTTTCAGGAGAATTCAGAAATGGCCGGTCACGCTTACATCGAGCGCTTCATCAATCTGCTGGACCCTCGCAGAAACTTCATCTTTAACATGACCGTCGATGATGCCATCGAGCGTCTCGGCAGCGGAGATCCCCAGCGGGTCCGCGAAATCGATGGCCAGTTTGCACTGGTACATCGCCAGGGGCATATCATTCGCATGGCTCGCTCGATCGGAAGGCCTATGCGATATTTTCTGGCCAAACAGATCGATGGCCCATGCCTCGTGGTCGCAGAGCGAATTGACGAGATCGCAGGCTGGCTGCGTCAGGAAGGTCTCGCAGGCCAGTTCCACCCTTCCTACACCCGCATGGTTCCCGCTCACCACATCCAGGAGCTGGCACTGATCGGATGCCCCGACCCCAGCCCCGCCAGTACCCGCTTCTTCACACCTGCACGCAATCGCCACTCCACCAGCCTTGATGAACTGGGTCGTCTGTACATCGGCGCGATGCAGCAGGAGGTCTTTCGCTGGCTGGACCTGATTCCAGCAACTGCTCCCATCGGTGTCCTGTTCAGCGGCGGCATCGACAGCGGTGCTGTCTTCCTCGCCGTTTATGATGCCCTGCTCAAACGCGGCGAATCACCAGCTCGCCTCAAGGCCTTCACGCTGTCGCTGGATGCCTCGGGGCAGGATGCCATCCAGGCAAAGAACTTCCTCGATTCACTCGACCTCGGTCTGTTCCTCGAAATCATCGACGTACCACAATCAACGGTCGACTACCGCGAAGCCATCCGTGTGATCGAGGATTACAAGCCGCTGGACGTGCAGGCCGCAGCCATGGCACTGGCACTCTGCCGCGAAATTCGCAGACGATATCCCGCATGGGAATACCTCGTGGACGGCGACGGTGGCGACGAAAATCTCAAGGATTATCCGATCGAGGAGAATAGTGAACTCACCATTCGCAGCGTCCTGAACAACCCCCTCCTGTACCACGAAGGCTGGGGCATCCAGGCTGTCAAACATTCACTGACCTACAGCGGTGGCCAAAGCCGTGGACATGTCCGCAGCTGGGCCCCTGCAGCTGCCCTCGGTTTCCGCGGCTTCAGTCCGTTTGCACTGCCTAATGTCATTGAAGTCTCGGAGGGAATCCCCTTTATTGAGCTCACCGCCTGGGACCACGGCCGCCTCTACGCACTCAAAGGAGAAATCGTACACCGCGGCATTGAGCAGATTACGGGATTAACCATGCCTGTCTTCGAAAAACGCCGCCTGCAGCACGGCGCAGCAGCGGCCGGAGCATTCTCCCAAATTTTCCCCACCAGCGAGAAACTCTACAGAAAAGCATTCGCAGAGATCTATGCTGATACATAGCAGCAGTGAGCAGGCAGCGATCAGCAGATCTCAAACACTTCGAATCATGGCTGAAAGCTGAACGCTGATAGCCCCTCTCAAGGTCACAAGCCGTGCCCCTACAGACCATCGAACAGGCAATCCGGGCCATTCAGTCCGGCGGAATGGTAATCGTCGTTGACGATGAGGATCGTGAAAACGAAGGTGACTTCGTTTGTGCAGCCGAGTCGATCACGCCCGAACAGGTGGATTTCATGCTGCGGGTTGGGCGAGGAACTCTGTGCGTGCCGGTCACGGGAGAAGACGCCGCCAGGCTCCGCCTGCGACCCGTTGTGGAAGAATCCAGCAACACTGCCCCCAACAAAACCGCGTTTCTCCGCGCCGTCGACCACGTCACTTCAGGAACCGGCGTCAGTGCCGAAAACCGGGCCCGCACCATCCGCGCGCTCGCCTGCACGGCCAGCGCCGCCGAAGAATTCCTGCAACCAGGCCACGTGAATCCACTGTTGGCAATGGACGGTGGGGTGCTCCGCCGCGCCGGCCACACCGAAGCCACCATCGACCTGCTTCGACTGGCCGGTCGCCGGCCCGCCGGTGCCCTCATCGAAATCTGCAGCCAGCACAGCCACGGCATGGCAGATCTTGCCGAACTCGAACACATCTCGCGGCAGTACGGAATCCCGATGATCTCCATCGAAGATCTCATTCGCTACCGCCGCATCCGAGAACAACTGGTCACTCGCGTCGTCTCAGTCCCCCTGCCCACTGCCGAATTCGGCACCCCCACCATCTACGGCTACCAGGTAGCCCACGAAACCCAGGAACCACTCGCCATGGTCTGGGGAGACCTCACCTCCGTCGATGCCCCACTCGTGCGAATGCACTCCAGCTGCTTCACCGGAGATGTGCTGGATTCACTCCGTTGCGACTGCGGCGATCAGCTGCGAATTGCCATGGCGATGATCCAGGCGGAAGGCACGGGCGCCGTTGTCTACCTGCCGCAGGAAGGCCGCGGCATCGGACTGCTTGCTAAACTGCGAGCGTACCGGCTGCAGGATGAAGGCCTCGACACCGTGGAAGCCAACCATCGCCTGGGTTTTAAGGCCGACATGCGGGACTACATGGTCGGCCTGCAAATCCTCAAGGATCTGGGACTCAGCCGCGTGCGATTGCTCACCAATAATCCCAAGAAAACTGACGCCTTCGTCTACACAGGCGTGGGACTAACTGTCGTGGAACAGGTGCCCATCGTCGCACCGCCACATGCCTGCAGGTCCGGTTATATGGCCGCCAAACGCAGCAAGATGGGACACCTGCTGCCCGACGAAGTTGTAACCCCGCCCGGCGTTGAATGATCACCCAACCACCTGCCGGTAAACTTACACCCCCTCACATTCCATCCCCTCACCACAGCCTCATTATTGCCACAGGAGTGTTTTCGCGGATGGCCTCCAGCGCACCGCCGGCGGAATTCAACGTCTCCTTCGCCGAGGCCACCCGGCTCTGGCTGCGAGTCGGTCTGCTGAGCTTTGGCGGACCAGCAGCCCAGATTGCCATGATGCACCAGCTCGTGGTCGAACAACGTCGCTGGCTCGATGATCAGAAATTCATCAATGGGCTGAATTTCTGCATGCTGCTCCCAGGACCGGAAGCCCAGCAGCTGGCGACCTGGCTCGGCTGGAAACTGCACGGTGTTCGTGGAGGCCTCATGGCCGGGTTGCTGTTTATTCTGCCGGGCACAGCGTGCATGCTGACACTGGGATGGATTTACACCGAATACCGGCACCTCCCCGCACTGGCTGGTTTGTTCTTCGGACTGAAATGTGCCGTGCTGGCGATCCTCGCCGATGCTCTGCAACGAATAGCACGCCGCGTGCTCAAAACCCGCCCTCTGCGACTGCTCGCCGCTGCCACCTGCCTGCTGATGCTGGCAACCGATCTGCCTTTTCCTGCACTGGTCGCCTCCGCCGGCATTCTGGGGTGGTGGGCGGGTCGAGACCGTAGCGCGGCCGACATCAATTCAACGCCGCCGCCACAACAGGACTGCGGTTCGGTATCAGGCTGGCGGCATATCGCCAAAGTGCTCCCGACAGGCCTTGTCGTTTGGTTTGCACCCCTGCTGGCTGCCGGCTGCCTTACAGGATTCAACAGTGTGTTTGTACAGACAGGACTGTTTTTCAGTCGCGCCGCAGTCGTGACGTTTGGAGGCGCTTACGCCCTCCTCGGATATGTGGACCAACAGGCTGTGGAAAAATTCGGGTGGCTTGAACAGGGCGAGATGCTGGACGGCCTCGGACTCGCCGAAACCACACCGGGACCGCTCATTCTTGTCGTTCAGTTTGTCGGCCATGTTGCCTGCTGGAGACATGCAGCTGAACTTCCACCCGCAGCTGCAGGGATTCTCGGAGCCCTGCTGGCAACATGGGTGACATTCGCGCCAAGCTTTCTCTGGATCTTTCTGGGCGCACCCTGGATCGAACAGCTCACACGACTGCGCGGAATCACAGTCGGACTGCAGGCGATCTCAGCGGTCGTGGTGGGAGTAATTGCAGCGACCAGTTGCGAGCTGGCCGGAACAACTCTGTTCAGTAAACAGCAGCTGCTGCAGGCGGGTCCAGTCACACTGCAGATCCCACTGTGGAACTCGCTGCGGCCGGACGCCGCGGCAATCGCCACACTCGCAGCAATTCTGACTTTCAAAATCCGCGCAGGGCTCCCCACCGTGCTTGCAGCCTGTGTCGCGGCTGGACTTGTTCTGCGGTTGGTGCTATAGCTGCCGCCTTCCGTCAACTTCCGATCGTGAGCCCACCAGAAAGCGATTCCCATGCTGCGTGCTGCGATTTTCTGCGCAAGTCTCCTCGCCGCCCTTGGTCCATCACGACCATGTCACTCCGACGACATGCCTCCTGGACTTGTCTCCCGAGAATTCATCTACGAGTTTGCTCCATTTCCCGAATGTCACGCATCCACAATCGCAGAAACCCCCATGGGTCTGGTGGTAGCCTGGTTTGGAGGCACAGAAGAAAAACACCCGGACGTTGGCATCTGGATCTCAACGCTCCGCAATGGCCACTGGCAGGAGCCTCGTGAAGTTGCCAGTGGTGTGCAATACACGCGCCCGGATGGCTCTGCCCATCGTCACCCCACATGGAACCCAGTGCTCTGGCAGGTCCCCAATGGACCGCTGATGCTCTTCTGGAAATGCGGCCCGGACCCGGCATCCTGGTGGGGTATGCTCGCCATCTCCAACGATCACGGTGAAACCTGGGGGCCTCCACTGCGTCTGCCGGAGCAGATCGATGGGCCCGTACGCAACAAACCAATTCTGCTGCCCGACGGCACACTGCTCTGCGGCAGCAGCACTGAAAACGCCGGCTGGCGAGTTCACTTCGAACGGACCCGCGACCTCGGGCGCACATGGGAACGCGTTGGCCCCATTCACGATGGCCGTACTTTTGGCGCCATTCAGCCCACACTGCTCACACGCCCTGACGGCTCAATCATCGCCCTTTGCCGCAATCAAAACGGTAACGGCGCAATTCTGTCCACATCCTCGACGGACGGCGGGAAAACATGGTCAGATCTGAAAGCGACAACCCTGCCCAACCCCAACAGCGGTATCGACGCCGTCACATTGAAAAACGGACACCACGTTCTGATCTATAACCACACTCGCCGCGGCGAGGGAACTCCACGCGGCCGTGAAATGCTCAACCTCGCAGTCAGCGACGACGCCGAAAACTGGCAGGCAGGACTCGTGCTTGAAAATCAACCCCGCGCAGAGTTCTCATACCCCGCCGTGATCCAGACAACCGATGGCATGGTCCATATCACATGGACATGGAAACGCCAGAGAATCGTTCACGCCGTCGTCGATCCTCAGAAACTCAGGCCACGCCCCTTCACCAGCAACAGCTGGCCCGAGTAATCCGCTTACTGAGTCACTCGCACCTTACTCATCAAATACAGCATTTCTCTGCAGATCTGCCGAGAACGCTCGTCGTATACCCGCGCCTCGTCAGCGGTACCGTCGGAAATTTTCGGGTCCTCATACCGCACCGGCGCCCTCAGACTGCAGCCGGCAACTATCGGACAGACCTCGTCCGCATGGCTGCAGGTCATCACCGCGCAGTAATCGGCGACGGGATTGGGCGGCTCATTGTGAATCTTCGAAAAACAGACGAACGGCAACTGGTGGGGAGCAAAACGGACGTGGAAACGCGGATTGCTTTCTGCAGCATTTTCCACATCCACCAACAAACCGCTGCGACGAAGCGAATCCGCAACACGCCCGTTCATCGCCGTTACTTCTGTCCCCCCCGAAAATGTCCGCACGTCACCCAGACCGTAGCGGTACGCCGCAACCCCGGCCCAGATCTGCGACAAATGGCTGCGACGCGAATTGTGCGTGCAGATAAACACCAGCTGCGCTGGGCGGCGCAAAGCAAGCTGACTTGTGATCCAGTTGGCCACCTGCCTCAGGGTCTGCTGTCGATCCTCAGGGATCACCGACAACTCCGATTCACACGTCTCGATAAAACTCGCCAGTTCCGAAGTAATCCACTCGATCGTCATGCCTCAAATCCTGTTTCTGATAAACCATCACTACCAGCAATCAGCTGTGGAAATCCCTGTGGGGTCCACGGAACACAGACTGCCCTCCGAGCCAGTCTGCCGATTTCCTGTAACCAACGCTGCTCCGCAACCTGACGGGCCCTCAGCCCCGGGTCAGAAGTCGCAAGTCCACTAAACACCTGATTAACCACCCACGCAAATGGCTCCATGCCCGCACGCCGCAGGTCCTCCTGGAGATCCGCCGCTTCATGCACCGGTGTAGCCTCCGGGAGCACCGTGAGCAGAATGCGAGTTACACCGGGATCACGCAAAGTCGGTAACAGCCGCTGAACAGACTGGGGAAGTGCCCTCCCCTGCCGCTCAACCTCACGGTGAAAGGCAAGTGCCGCATCCAGCAACAGGATCGTGTGGCCGGTCGGAGCCGTATCGATCACCACAAACTGCCGCGAACCAGTTGCCACCACCTCGGCAAACGCGCGGAAAACCGCAATCTCCTCGGTGCACGGCGACCGGAGATCTTCTTCCAGCAGCGCGCGCCCGGCTGCGTCCAGCCCCTCGGAACACTGTTCCATCACTTGCTCACGGTACCGCTGCGTTTCCAGCTCCGGATCAATCCTTGCAATCGTCAGCCCAGGCCCCGAGGCTGCAGAAGCCTGAGCAGCCGGGTCCGTAGTCGTCAGCAGCACGTCGTGACCACGAAACGCCAACGCCCGAGCCACGGCCGCCGCTGTGGACGTCTTACCAACTCCACCCTTCCCCATCGTCAGAATCACCCCGTGACCCGAAGCAGCAAGCTGATCAATCAGAGTGCTCAGGGGAGGAAACATTCGGGAAGGTGATGCCGCTGATGAGCCGCTTCCCGGACGACCGCCGTCGTCGCCGCCTTGTGCAACCACCACCGACCGCGCGGTAACAGCACCGCTTTCACCGCTGCCGCTGCTTGTGTGAGATGCTCCAAACAGCCTTCGCAGCCACGCAGGATCAGGCTGACTCACAGCACTGAACGCAATCTCCGTGCGCGGCAGACTGCTGAGCGGTTCCGGAAGCGCGAGCAGGTTCTGCTGCGTTTGTGCAAAGACAGCGTCGGCCAGAGCATCGCCGGGATGGGCAGGCCGGAAAACCCCGTTGATCACCAAACGCTGGTGATGAATCCCCGTCTGCTGCAGCTCACGACTCGTCCGCGCAGCCTCGCGAAGAGACGCCTGATCGGCCCGCGCCACCAGTACGAACGTGCACTTCGAAGAGTCGCGCAGGACTGCCGCCGCCTGCTCAAACAGTCGCTGCTGCTCCCTGAGCCCAGCCAGCGGCCCCGCACAACTAACCCCGGTCGTGTTCCGCTGTAGATAATCCGTCCAGGCGGCCGGCAACGCCAGTAAACGCAGTGTGTGCCCCGTTGGGGCTGTGTCGAACACGACAAAGTCAACCGTCGCCGTTGCGGCCGGATCAGCCAGCAATGCCGCAAATTTTTCAAACGCCGCAATTTCCATCGTACAGGCGCCCGAAAATTGCTCCTCCATGCTTTGAATCACCGAGTCCGGCAGGACCCCGCGGTACGGCTCCACCATCCGCTGACGATACTCCGCCGCAGCCTGCCGTGGATCCAGATTGACAGCCCGCAGCCCGGGAACAGACGGGACAGGAATCGGCTGAACCCCCAGCGAAGCCTGCAGAACGTCATCAAGATTCGATGCAGGATCGGTGGATACCAGCAATACGGAATGACCACTGTCCGCCAACTGCACTGCTGTGGCACATGCCAGTGATGTCTTGCCCACACCCCCCTTGCCCGTGAAAAAGATCAGACGGGTGAGTGATTCAGTCAGGTTCATACGGGCGCTCCTGAATCCGCTGATGAATTTTCAAAGACACGGTTAAGCAGCACTGCAAGCAAAGCTCCAAGGATCGGGGCAGCCATGTAGATCCAGAGGTGCTGCAGATTCAGCGACACCAAAGCAGGTCCCAGTGACCTTGCAGGGTTCATGGAAGCCCCGCAGATGGGACCAGCAAACATTGCCTCCAGCGCGATCACGGCCCCAACTACGAGGGCCGCTGGCGCACCGCCCGAAGGACTCTTCGACAGCCGCAGCACCACCAGCATCAGAATCAACGTCAGGATCACCTCCAGCACAAAAGACTGGAGCGATGAACCGGACGGAATCGTTGCTCCCAGCGTTCCGTGGTCAGGAAACAGCAGCCTCAGCAAAACGCTGGCCAACAGTGCGCCAGCGAACTGGCTAAGGAGATACGAGGTGACCGAACGCAGCGGAAAACGCCCCGCAGCGACCAGGCCCAGCGTCACGGCTGGATTCATGTGGGCCCCCGATATCGGGCCGAACGTATGAATCATGGCCAGCACCACCAAACCAAATGTGAACGCAATGCCCGGATGAGTTACCGCTCCCCCCGAGACGTGGTTGATCACAATCGCGCCAGTACCGGCAAACACCAGAATAAAAGTCCCGCACAGCTCTGCAAATGCCGCGGACATTGAATGATGCTGAGAAGTCATTGATGGGCCCAAAATCTAACAGCAGCCGCTGCGGGGGTCGCAGCCGGAATCAAGAATCTGCAGCGGCAAAGCGGCGGCAGCAGCGGGCGATCCCGCTGTAGTTGCCGCGGTATCTACAGACAACCACCCAGCCAACTGCAAACGCTGTGGGTAACGCCCCTCGCTCACAAGCTCACCATTGACAAACACCAGCGGCAGACAGCCCGGCCCGGCAGAGGTAAGCAGCTCACGAACACGAGCATTCTGAGCGAACGCGGATGGCTGCTGGGCGAGATTGAAGCGATCAACACTGTGACCGTGCCCCCGGAGCCATTCCAGATCGGAGGCAAACTGCACCAGTGCCGGATCCACCTCCGGCCCGCAGACACCCGTCGCACAGCACAAAGCCCTGTCGAACACCTGAAGACTGGCCATCGAAACCCTCCGCTTCCCTTTTTTATCGTCAATCAACGATGAATGTCACTCGTGAATTCCGGATGAACACCATCAGAGTCTCAGAAGCAGGTCTCTGAGTCTTCCGAGTACGGAATGATTAATCCAGTAGCAAACTCGCGGGCCGTCAATTTCCCCATCGATAATACCGGATTTACGGAGTATTTTCAGGTGCTGAGAAACGGTGGACTGGGCAAGTGGCAGGTGATCAACAATTTCCCCGCAAACACAGGAATTTCTGCGCACCAGCAGACTGACAATCCGCACCCGAGCCGGATGCCCCAGGGCTCGCGCCAGACGCGCGAACTCCTCAGCCCAGTCCAGTTCCGGCATCGGTAACTGCTCCTGCCGACTGCCACACGCGGGCCTGCAGGACGACTGTGAACTTCGAGACTGACGCTTCATAGCGGGAACAACCGGAAAGAACAGAAAAATCAACACTACCCTCGAGTGCATATTATCGTAATTCGACGATCAATTGGCAAGCGCTGATGCTGATCACGTTGCGACAGGCTTGTCAATCCCCCCGGTAATGGTACGACCTCCCCATGCTTGCTCACAGCCACCATGTGATCGAACATCACGAGCTATTCTCGCTGCCTCAACGGCGCGACTGTCGCGTGATGAATCTGCCTGAAAATACCCCGCTACCGCATGCAGGACGGAAAAAAAGTTGCGACGAGTCATCGACCTCAGCATCGCGTTGCCATCACTCTGAGCGGAGAGCGAAAGCCCCCGGCAAGTGTGCTGCACCGCAGCAACCGAGACTAAAAGCTCTTCCATCGCTCCAACATCTCCGAATTGTCCTCCCGATATCCTCCGAAACAGCACACATCAGCAACCACACGAATTGCTTGAACCGCGACCACCCTGCGGATTACCCTTGTGGAAGTCCATTCTTACTCACCAACCTGCCCGAACTTGCCGGCAGCAACAGCCACCACGGGGCAACGAAACCATCGGCCATCACCGTACACCGGGGTTTCATCATTTCAGGAGTTTACCGTTGAACAGGTTCTCATCCTGCGTCTGCACGCTGAGCTTGCTGCTTTGTATCTGCTGGGCCCTGCCCCGCATCGCAATCGCCCAGGAACCGCCCGCGTTGCGGGTGCTCACATGGAATCTGCATCATGGCGAAGGAGTGGACGGCAGGCTGAATCTTGAGCGTATTGCGGATCGCATACGCAAAGTGCAGGCTGACGTGGTGGCGCTGCAGGAAGTGGAGCAGCTCACGGGACGCACAGGTCAGGTGGATCAGCCAGCAGAACTTGGCCGACTCTGCGGAATGTCTCACGTGTTCGGGAAAAACCTTGACTTTCAGGGTGGTGGTTACGGGAACGCAGTCCTTTCGCGATTCCCAATTCGCTCCAGCTTCAACCGACGCCTGCCAATCGTAAACAACGGAGAGCCGCGCGGAGTGTTGGTGGTCGAACTCGACATCCCAGGGTTGCCTCAGCCCTGCACACTGCTCTGCACCCACCTCGACCACCGATCTGCTGATGCTGAACGACGCCTTGCGGCAGGTGTCATGCAGGAACTGGTCTCCCCCCGTCCTGACGCTCCAATGCTCCTGGCCGGGGATCTCAACGACACCCCCGAATCACCGGTCTTCAACCTGTTACTGCAGAACTGGCAATGGCTTCAGTCCGGTGCTCTGCCTACCGTGCCGGTCACGCGCCCGCAGCAACAAATCGACTTCATCCTGACTCGCCCGCTGAACCGCTGGAAATTGCAGGACGTGCAGGTACTCGACGAAGCCGTGGCCTCGGATCATCGGGCACTGCTGATGGTGCTGGAGTGGCAGTGAACTTTCGGATAAAAGGTGCAAATACGCCTCATCTTCCCGTGCGATTTTGAGAGGAATTTGAATTCCGCGATACAGTTCCGGCCTGCGGGAAGGGACAGGTCTTTCGCACACAGAGCAAATCTGCAACAGTTCCTCAGACATCAACAGGGCCTGTCCGGAGTTCCCGTTCGGCGACGACAGACAGCGAATTCCGGTTGCGACCACAGAACGCGAGGCAACAGCAACCGAGTCGATTGCCTGCGTGTCAGTCACCGCCGCTTATTGCAGGAATCAGCCACTGGTTGCAGGATTTCTGCAACTTCAGGATCGGGTGGGAAGGCGAAAGATCCAGCCTTGCCTGCCAAACGCCGGTTTCCGCCTGGCCGGTCTCCCTGCACGTCGGTTCCCCGGCGCCGAACAGACCGCTCGCCCCCTTTGCAATTGACATTGCGCGCCCCTCTGCGTAATCTCGGGGAAGCTCGTCGGTCGATGAACGACATAGACGGGCTCTTTGTTGTACTTCCAGTGTTTTGGCGGTCGCGGTTTTCGTGACGACGTCAGCACCGGTAGGGAAACCGTCTGCATCCATTTCTCATCTCTGCATCGCACCGGCAAAAACTGCCGCAGCGTCCTGCAGGTGTGCGGAAAAGATTGATTCAGGACCGTTTCCCATGTCTGCCCCGTCGCCACGTCGTGAGGCACTTGAACAACTGCGGCGCCAGCTGTGCGGCGTACATCGCGCGGCCTCCGAAAACCTCAGCGGCACTCCCACAGGCCTTGCTGTGCTCGACCAACTGCTCCCAGGCGGAGGTATTCCTGAGGCTTCTGTAATCGAATGGATCAGCGAATATCCGGGTCAGTCCGCTGCATCACTCGCAATTCGCTGCGCTGCTCCGCTGCTGCAGCGTCCTGGTTGTCTGGCGGTGATTGACCAGAACCGCGAATTTTATCCCGCCGCAGTCACAGCTCAGGGGATTCCCCTTTCCCGACTGCTGCTCGTCCGTATCCCCCCTGAACCCTCCACATCATCACTGCTGCGCCTGCCAAAATCGGCAGCTGGAATATCCGAACACAGCCAGGCCCTCTGGGCACTGGAACAAACAGCACGCTGTCGTGGCGTCCGTGTGGTACTCGCATGGCTCCAGCGCTGCACATCCGCAGTGGTGCGTCGGCTGCAGCTGGCAGTGGAATCCAGCAGAGTGGTATTGATGCTCATGCGTCCCCCTCAGGCCCTCCAGCAACCTTCCTTTGCTGATCTGCGGCTGCACGTCAGCGGCAATTCCATGCAGGGCCGATTCCGACGGATTCAGGTGCGGCTGCTCCGTGCCAGGCACAGTCTGCAGTCTGTCGGCAGCGCAGAACTTCAGCAGAATACCACCGAACAATTCCTCAATGGCTGACAAACCCAACCGCTGCGATTTCTGACAGGGGTCGATACCCGCGGACTGTTCCCCGCCAACTCAGCAAACTATCATCCCCGTGCTCGACTAACCGTTGCCTGCCTTCCTGGAGTGCTCCTCGTGATCCGTAACGCCGGCATCCTGCTCATCTGCTGCCTGGCAGTAGCGATACAGCCATCAGCGGCCGGGCTGTCAGCACGCGCCGATGAACCACCTGCCCCAATCGCCCCGCAGTCACCCACTGCAACCCCAACTCCCCCTCTCGCCATCGACCGCGTCGTCATCCGCCGGCAGAGCGATGATCAGGTGCACACCTACCGCATCCCGGGAATTACCACATCCGCCCGCGGTACGCTCCTCGCTGTCTTCGACCTGCGTCATGCGGATTCCGGTGACCTGCCCGGCAACATCGACGTTGGCCTGATGCGCAGCACGGACGACGGTCGCACATGGAGTCCGATGCGGGTGATTCTGGACTTTGATCAGACGGAAGCAGATTCTGCAGGTAACGGCGTCGGCGACCCGGCGATTCTGGCGGACCTGCGAACGGGAAAAATCTTCGTAGCCGCACTCTGGTCTCACGGCCGCCGTGCATGGAAGGAATCCGGCCCTGGTTTAAGCCCGGAAGAAACCGGCCAGCTGGTGCTCACCACCAGCGATGACGATGGCCTGACATGGTCAGCCCCAATCAACATCACCGCGGCTGTTCAGGGCCGCAATCCCGCATGGCGATTGTTTTTCAACGGCCCCGGTCGCGGTATTCAGCTTCGCGATGGATCGCTCGTTTTTACCGCTCAGTACCGCGATACCGACGGCACACCCCATGCCTGCTTCATTATCAGCCGCGATGCCGGCGTCACATGGACAGTCTCCACCCCTGCCATCCCGGAACTGCCTCCGACCAGCGAATCCCAGATTGCCGAACTGCCGGACGGCAATCTCCTCCTCAGCATGCGCGACGAATCCCGCAGCGGACTTCGCGCGTGGGCGCGGTATGAATGGAATGCCGATCGCAGCAGCGGAACATGGACAAAACACTGGTCCACAGTACCTGATCCCACCTGCATGGCAAGCCTGCTGAGCCTGCCCGACGGACGGCTCGTATTCTGCAACCCCAACTCACCCAGCCAGCGCGTGGCACTCACGGTTCGCACCAGCACCGATGGCGGGCAAACATGGAGTGCCGGCCTGCTGATCGACGAACGCCCCTCCGCCTATTCCTGTCTGACTTCCCTGCGCGACGGCCGACTGGGTGTGATCTACGAAACCGGTGACCAGAGCAGCAACGAAACTCTGACCTTTTCTGCATTTGCACTCCCGTGACTTTTCATTGCTCCAAACCCACATGGAACTCTGAGATGTTTCCCACAACGCTCCTGCGGTGGTTACTCAAATTTACACCCGCCCTCCTCATAGCTGCCACGGCTGCCCAGCCACCCGCAGACGAATTCGCCCTCGGTGTCCGCACCACGGAACCCGTATCCGCCACAGAACAGCTGAAGTCGTTCACACTGCCCCCGGGCTTCAGCATCCAGCTCGTGGCAGCCGAACCACAGCTCGCCAAACCCATGAACCTCGCCTTCGACGCCCGCGGCAGGCTCTGGGTCAGCTCCTCCGAAGAATACCCCTTCGCCGCCCCCGTCGGCTCACCCGCAAAGGATACCATCCGCATCCTTGAAGACTCCGACGGAGACTCCACCGCAGACCGCTCAACCGTCTTCGCTGACGGACTGAATATCCCAATCGGACTGCTCCCATGGCAGGACGGAGTCATCTGCTTCAGTATCCCCAATATCTGGTTTCTCCGTGACACCGACGGAGACAATCGCTGTGACCAGCGGCAACTGCTCTACGGCCCCTTCGACACCTCACGCGATACACACGGAATGTGCAATGCATTTCGTCTGGGCGACGATGGCTGGATCTATGCCTGCCATGGCTTCAACAACCGCTCCGAGGTTGCCGGTACAGATGGGCACAAAGTGGTACTCACTTCCGGCAACACCTTCCGCTTCCGCCCCGATGGCTCTCGAATCGAACTTTACACCCAGGGGCAGGTTAACCCATTCGGTATGGCAATAGACCGCCTGGGTGATATCTATACAGCAGACTGCCATACCAAGCCCGTCACTTTGCTGTTACCCGGAGGCTGCTACGACAGCTTTGGCCGCCCCCACGACGGACTGGGCTATGTGCCCAATGTCATGGACCATCTGCATGGTTCCACAGCCATCGCCGCTCTGGCGCTCGGCGAACACACCCGGTTCCCCGCGGAATATCACAGCAGCACCTTTGACGGCAACGTGATGACATCCCGCGTCAATCGCAACCTGCTGCAGCGACGCGGCTCCAGCGTCCGAGCTGTGGAACAGCCGGATTTTCTGGTCAGCACCGACCCATGGTTCCGCCCAGTGGACATCGTACCCGGCCCCGATGGAGCACTCTACATCGCCGACTTCTACAACCGCATCATCGGCCACTACGAAGTGGACCTGAAACATCCGGGCCGCGACCGACACCGCGGACGCATCTGGCGGGTGTCCTGGCAGGCTGCCGACGAGACACCACAGGGACGCTCGCGTAACTATGGCCCCGACCTCTCCAGCCTGGCGCCGGCCCAGCTCTTTGCCACCATCGCCGCCGGTCCCGCCCCGGCAACTCGACTCGCCACACAGCGACTCCTTGAAATCTGGTCCCCCAACACCGCCGAAATCGCCCTGCAAAATCTCAAGCACCCGTCCGCCTCCGTCCGCACTGCCGCTCTGCGAATGCTGGCCGCCCGCAACAGCCTTCCGCCGGCCGCTCTGAAAAGCCTGGCAACAGACCCTGATGAGCAGGTGCGAGTCCACGTGCAGCGAACTCTGCGAGAATGGCCGGCGGACGAACTTCCACATGGTCTGGCCACCGGTCTGCTGAGCCACGCCCTCAATGATGACTCCGCTCTCGTCCGCCGTGCTGCCGCCGCTGCCGCCTCGCGGCACCCCTCCGTTGAACTGCTCCAACCTCTCCTGCGCTCGCTGCAGACAACTGAACTCGGCGATGTACACCTGAGACACTCCCTGCGGATCGCACTCAGGGATCACCTGCTGCATGATAACTGGCTGCCGGGCTTTGGACGTTCACTCAAAAACCGCAGCGATATTGCCGCCGTGGCAGATCTCTGTCTTGCAGTCCGAACAGCTCCAGCGGCCGAATTCGTCGCAGAACAACTCGACGTCGTCGGTCAGCTCCAGCCACAGCGTCTCCCTGAAGCTCTCCAGTTCGCCGCTGCACACGTGTCTCCGGACGCCGCGGAAAAAGTTGTTCAAACCATTCGCAACGGCTACTCCGGACGACTCCAGGAACAGGCCCGGCTGCTCACCGCTATGGCTGAAGGCTTCAACCGCCGTGGCGAAACAACTCCACCCGCCGTTCGCCGCTGGGCACTGGAACTCTCCCTCAACCTGCTGGGTATGAACACTCCTGAGGACCTCAGCGCATTGCAGGCACCCGCCCGAATCGCCTGGGAGTACAGCCCGCATACCGCCTCCCGCGACGCTGGCAACTGCTGGGGTACCACTCAGGCCCGCCGCTGCGCCGACGGCCAGTCCGGCGCGGTCCTCTACAGCAGCTTTGAAGCAGGAGAAAAACGCACGGGAATCTGGAGATCCGGCGTCTTCCCCGCCCCCGCAAAGCTCGCTTTCTACGTCGCGGGCCACGATGGTTTCCCGGATCAGCCGCTCAGTCAGACCAATTTTGTGCGACTGCTCCACGCCGAAACTAAAGCCCCCCTCAAATCATCACCGCCCCCCCGAAACGATACCGCACAGGAGGTCATCTGGGACCTCGGGGACCTGCTCGGACAGCCAGTGCAGGTAGAACTTGTGGACGGCAATTCCGATTCGGCCTACGCATGGCTTGCCGCCGGCCGTTTCAGCGAAGATCGCCTGAACCCATCGGATGTCTCCGGCCAACGTCAGCTGGCACTCCAGCTGACCACCCTGTTCCGGTTGCAGGAACTGGAACAGGCACTTCTCCAACTGCTGCGTGCAGGCATTGATACTCCCTCCACAGCAGCTCCAGCCGCAACTGCACTCGCCTCCCTTCGCGGTGACTCAAAGCTGGCTGCACTCGCCCTCGTGCCCGGATTCCCGGGCACACCGGCAGACCTGTCCACAAACGTGTTCAATGTGTTCCTCAACACGGCAGATTCATCGCCGAACGCAACGCTTGAACAAGCGTTCCGTGCAGCCGCAGCCACAGAACAGGCACTCCTGGCAGAACAACTCGCCACCGACGCCGCCGGTGCAGAACTGCTGGCCGAATTGATGGAAGGTGGCCGAGCCTCCGCACGCCTGCTGCTCCGCCCCTCCATCCAGCAGCGACTCCTCGCAATCGCCCCAGAGC
Organism: Planctomycetota bacterium; assembly: GCA_041161565.1. Classification (GTDB taxonomy): domain Bacteria; phylum Planctomycetota; class Planctomycetia; order Planctomycetales; family Planctomycetaceae; genus SXXK01. The sequence continues at coordinate 17,508 of JBEAUF010000025.1, forward strand.
CTGTCAAAAAACGTCTGATCAACCTCCTCAAACAGCTCCCGGATGAATCCATAGAAACTGACAAACTAATCTCGGAACGCTTCGCAGCCGTCCAGCAATCACCAGGAAATGCAGACAATGGCCGCATTCTGTTCCAGAAAAACTGCCAGGTCTGCCATCAACTGCGCGGCGAAGGCAAACAGGTGGGCCCAAACCTGGACGGCGTGGCCGGCAGAGGACTGCAGCGGCTCATGGAAGACGTGCTGGCCCCCAGCCGAAACGTGGATGCAGCCTTCCGCACAACAACGATCGTCACGAAAGATGGGCGCGCATTCAGCGGACTGGCAAAAGATCTCCCTGATGGCCAGATCAGCCTTACGGATAGTCAGGCCAGGGAAACCATCCTCTCCGCAGCAGATGTGGAAGAACGCAGCCAGTCTCCCGCATCTCCCATGCCAGCCAATTTCAGCGAGGTGCTGACTGCTGAACAACTAAGCGATCTGAGCGCCTGGTTACTCAGGAAATAAACGAGCCTGAGCAGATCAGGTAACCGCAAAGCGCCCCATCATACGCAGTGCCGTCAACTGCCGCACGAAACCCTGCCTCTGCTCCCACCCCTGCCAACTCCGGACAGCGTCAGCCAACTTCACAAGACTCTGTGGGACGTCCTGCGTACCCCGCCATTGAAACTTTGAATCAACTGCTGGTGGGAACTGCCGCAGCAGACTAACAACCGCCAACTGCATCACTCGATGCACACCTGACCAGCAAACTACTGAGAGCTTCCCTTTTTAGCCGATCTTTTGCCTGGTTTCTTCTGTTCAGCTCCAGCCACCTCGGCCGCACGAAATTTTGTGATTTCACCAATCAGTTTGAGCGGCAGTGGTTGATCCAGCGGAAACTGAACTGACCCTTTGCCTTGTACGTAACCTTTAAGCTCGTCTGCGAAGTGCCGCATGGCACTCGGAGTCGGATACAGACCGATGTGGTTTTCGAAAGCAGCGTAGTGCAACAGGTTCTGTCTGAGCCGCAACGTGGGGATTCCGTAGCGAATGACCTCTTCGGCCTGCGGCACAGCCCGCGTGACGGTGATACGAATCTGGTTGAGCAGTTTCTGAGTGCTGGTGGGAAACTGGCTGATCCAGGCGTCTGTCTCCTGACTGCCATTGAGTACTGACATGCTGCTGCTCCGCAAACCGATTCCCTCAGAAAGTTGAACGCAGGCTCAGGAACTGTAGCGTTTTGCCAGCACGTTCGCATAGACCTCACGGATGCAGCGGGTCATAAATTCGTGGCGAAAAATTTCGCTGCAACGAGCCCGGCCCGCGGCCCCCAGGCGACGACGCAGTTCGGCATCAGTCCCCAGGCGCAGCATTGCTGCGGTAAGCTGACTCGTGTTGCCGTGTTCGGCCAACAGCCCCGTGACCTCGGGAATGCAGACCTCAGGAGCCCCATCGATATTGAAAGCAACCACCGGTTTCCCGGAAAGCAGCGCCTGCGGCAGCACTCGTGGCAATCCCTCCCAGTCACTCGTGTGCACCACGACATCCATCGCATGCAAATAATCCGGCACTTCATCCGGTGACACCAGCCCCGTGAACCTGAAGTGCTGAGTCAGTCCCAGTTCGGCAATCCGATTCTGGTAGTGCTCACGCAGGAGTCCGTCACCCACCAGCAAAAAGCGGGCCTGTGGGAGCGACGCGGCGATTGCCGGAGCGGCTTCGATCAGGTGATTATGGCCCTTCAAATGAAATAACCGAGCGACTTTCCCGAAGACGATGTCTCCGGGTTCAAGATCCAGTTGTCGGCGAATTTCGGCAGGCGAACGACGAGGTTCCAGAAAACGGTCCACTTCCATACCACTGTAGATCGTGGTGAAACGCTCCCGTCCGGCAATCCCGGCGGCGACATACTGGGCCGTCATCGCATCGCATACCGAAATGAAGTGATCGCACCACCGCGCCGCCAATCGCTCAGCAAATCGGTATGCATGAAATGACAGCGGATGCTGGCCGTAGTGAAAGGCTGCTCCATGGATGGTATGCACAGCCGGAATTCCCAGTTGATACGCCGCCAGACGCCCAAGAATGCCAGCCTTTGAACTGTGGGTGTGAACGATTTCCGGGGCGTACTCTTTAAGCGTCTTGCGGATGGCACGCAATGCCAGCAGGTCCTGCCACGGACGGATACTGCGGCCCAGTTCAGGAAGCACCCGCAAATCGAGCCCCTGGGCAGATGCCCGCTGCTCCAGAGAACCCTCGGGACCGGCCCCGGGACCAGTTATCAAACAAACATCGTCGCCAAACACATGCTGCTGGTCAGCTACGTTGAAAAGCGTGTTTTCCTGGGCACCGCCAAGAATCAGTCGAGTGATGACGTGAGCGGTACGCATGCGGAAGTCGCAGGGCAACAGAAAAGTTTCAGCAGGGCACGAACCGAGCCGTGACAAAGTTGGCGGGGGCCCAGGATCCCATTCTAGAGATCTCAGAACGTTATTCCAGGTCTTCCCAGACCGAACGTCCCGACGACCGTGAGACCGCGGCAGCTGAAGTCGCGGTTACCCCCAGGCCACGTGGTACGGCTTTCAGAAACGTCAGCACCGCCGCCCCGGCCGCCGCCAGCAAACCACCCAAAACTGCAGATGTTTCCAGCGGAAACCACAACCCCACCGCAACCAGGCCACCCAAACCGCAGCACATTCCGCAGGTTCCGGTAAGCAACCGGCGCTCCACCACCGCTGTGACCGGGCGCAACTTGCCCGCGACAAACAACATCAGCAATCCCGGCAGAAGAAATACCACAGACACCACAAAAAACGTCACCGCAAACAAGATGGCAAAGAACAAAGAGTACAGAAAGTACAGAACCAGCCCGATCCCCGCGACTGCCAGCGAACCACCCCAGAAAATCGCCAGCATGCCGTCCAGGTCCATCATCGCCCCGGCAAGTCCAAACAGGCATCCCGACAACGCCGCTCCAGTAAGCCCAGTGATCCCGGCACGCCGCAAGATCACCGGGTCTATCGGCACCGGCAACTCAACCTGCTCCGGCGGACTCACCTCTGTTGTTGAAGGCTTCATGGAAGAATTCCATTTGTTGGTTTCTTGATTCACCGGGAACGATTCGAGGGTGCAACAAAAGTCCCGTAATCGAATCCCAACGCTCAAAGGCAGAAACAACGATCATGACAATTTGATAAAGAAATTGAACATACCTCAGAATCCTTCTTCCAAACCATCGGAAATCCAAATGCTCTGCAAACTCGGAAACTGCAGAACACCCCACCACCACTGCAATATCGGAGCTTTTTGTCCACTTCAGTCCCAAACAGAAAATGACACGGTACGAGTGGCACAAAGTTCGCAACCTCGATGCTCCGCTCCGAGTTCAACAACGCAATCTCCGCTTTCTCCACAGGGCTGTCACCGATGGCTACCTTCCCGAAATCTCCCGCCCGTTCCGCCATCCTCCGGCGAATTCGCCCCTCTTTCGACCCCCTGAAACTGCTCGTCACTGCACTGATCTGGTGCACGCTCTGGCCCGCACGAACGCAGGCTGAGCTGCCAGTCAACCTGATCAAGGATCCATGGTTTCTGCTGACCGGCCGCACGGCCACTGTCAACATCATTCAGCAGCGTCAGACGCTGGGGCTCTGGAAGGTCGATCTCGGTAACGTAGGTCTGCATATCGGCGACTATGCTACTCCCGGAAATGCTGGCAACGCCGTAGACCTCAACGGCACACGTGCGGGCTCCATGTTTCAAACTCTCACCCTCCGTCCCGGGGCGACTTACAGGCTCTCATTCCTGATGTCAGGCGACTGGAGCACACTCGGCAGCCGTCCTCGTACGCTCAGCGTGCGCGTGGGTTCAGAGCGTTTTCAGTTCGCAATGGCGCGGCCGCTCAACTGGTCGAAGGCAGACATGAAGTGGGAACTCAAATCCTTCGACTTTCTGGCTCGTACCCCTCAGGTAGCCCTGCGATTCAGCTCTGATTCCAACGGAATTGCCAATGGCCCGGTGATTACTCAGATTGTGCTTACCAGCGAAAACGCTCCCCCGGGACCACTCGAATCCATTCCCGTACCCTTGCCGGCAACACTCGGCGAATATGTCAGCAATCAGTCCGCTGCAATCGCTCTGGGAAAGGCCCTCTTCTGGGACATGCAGACCGGCAGCGATGGTCGTACAGCCTGTGCCACCTGTCACTGGCACGCCGGGGCTGACATCCGTTTTAAGAACACGGTCCACCCGGGCGTTGCGGGAAGTTCATTCGGTCCGCAATCGGCCAACACAACCGCCGCAGCGCTGGCAGCACGTGCGGCGTTTCGCGGTGCAAATTCGCAACTGACACCCGCCGATTTCCCTACGCATCGGCTTCAGTCGCCGCTGTTGCCGGGCGATATCCCCGGCCAAACACCCCCTGTCAACCCCGTCGTATACGATAATCCGGAGGTTGCGGGGTCAGCTGGTGTTGTCAGCCGGTTGTACACGGGCATAACTCCAGGCAGCAGTGCGGACAACAGCGATCCAACGCCGGACCCACTGTTTCAAGACAATGGATTCGACGTCCGACAGGTAACCGGACGAAATGCCCCCAGCGTGATTAATGCCGTGTTCTATGACCGTTCATTCTGGGATGGCCGAGCAAACCACTATTTCAACGGGGTCAATCCTTTCGGAGATCTCGACTCGGCAGCCCGAGTCTGGAAGGCGTCAGCCACTGGTGTTCCCGTGGCTGTCCGGATTCTTCTGAACAACGCGGCCCTTGCATCTCAGGCCGTTGGACCGGCCAATAATCATGTGGAAATGTCATGGAAAGGCCGCAGCTTTCCGGAACTGGGCCGCAAGCTGCTGACGCTGAGGCCGCTCGCAGACCAACACGTTGCTGCTGATGACAGCGTGCTCGGAGTTTACCGTGATCCTTCCGGTCGGGGACTCCGTGCAGCGGACGCCGGGTACGCCGCTCTGATCCGCGCTGCATTCCAGCCAGCATGGTGGTCAGCCACCCAGCCTACCCCGGACGGTTACACGCAGATGGAAGCCAACTTCTCACTGTTCTGGGGGCTGTCGATCATGCTTTATGAATCGACGCTGGTTTCCAACGAGTCTCCCTACGACCGCTTTGCCCGGGGTGACACGACAGCTCTGTCTCCCCGTGCCAAAATCGGCCTCGGCATTGCACTCAAACAGGGTGGCTGCGTTGGCTGCCACGCAGGGCCTGAATTCGCCGGAGCGACCATCAGTCTGCTCCGTAATGGCCCCATGCCAGGACTCATCGAAGCCATGCCGGTGGGTAGAGGCATCGCGGTGTACGATATTGGCTTCTATAACATCGGCGTTCGACCAACACTGGAAGATCTCGGAATCGGCGCCACCCACCCACTGCTCGGACCACTCTCCTACAGCCGACAGGAACTCTCAGGAAAGAACCCCGATCCGTGGACAGCAATTTCGCTGACTCAGCGAGTGGCCGTGGACGGCGCTTTCAAAACTCCCTCGCTCCGCAATGTCGAACTCACCGGGCCGTACATGCACCACGGCGGCATGAAGTCACTCGAAGAAGTCGTCCAGTTCTACGCTCGCGGCTCAGACTTCGCGATTCAGAATCAGGACAATCTGGACGCCGGAGTAGCTGGTGTACCGCTCCTTCAAACCAGCACTGTCGCGGTGAGCGATGTGGTCGAATTCCTCAGGCACCTCACAGACCCACGCGTGCGTCTGCAAAGCGCACCTTTTGACCATCCCGAACTTGTCCTGCCCCACGGTCATACTGTCACCACCGGCAGTGAACCGCTCGACAACTTCTTCATCCTGCCAGCTACCGGACAGTCGGGCGGTCTGCCACTGGGAACATTCGAACAGGCTCTGCGGAGCGGTCAATTGCTGCCGACTCCTGCCCCAGCCCCGTGAACCCCACCACTTCTCTTCAGGGTTTCTTCCCTGCTTCCTGAGGCTGTAACCGACTGGCTTCACGAGCAACTGCGCTTCGTGGCTGCAGCAGGTTCAGCAGCGTGTCACCGTACAACACCCAAGGATCCTCAACAGCCTGCGTGCCGAGAGGAATTGCCAGCGTAATCACATCCAGCTCAGGCTCCCCGGAAAAACAAAACTCCAGCGATCCCTCCCGCACCTGCGCGGGATATGAAAGCCGACTGAACTTCAACGAATCCGCGATTTCCTGTGCTGCCTCTGCACAACGCTCATTCGAGGCCACCACGCCTGCCGAATCCGGAATTGTACGCACATGAACAATCCGCTGAGGACGAAAACTCCGGATGCATCCCAGCAGAAAATCCACCTCCGGCGTGGATACGGTCGTCTTCTGGTCAGGCTTAACCGGGAAGCGGGCGTTGACGTATCGACCCAAAGCGTTCACCGGCTGACCGCTGGCCGCTCCGTCCGGATTCAGCGTGTGAATCACAGTCACTTCGAAGCCACCCAGGATCAGACTGTTCTCGTGAAGATGTTTTGACAGTCTTTCCATGAGCTTCATCGACACCGGGTCATTGCCGACTGCGCTGCCAATGAACAGAGTTCGAAAACCATTCTCACCTGTCCGCGAAAACTCGAAGGGTCGGCCTCCTGCTGAACGACCGGTCCGTTTCCACTCAAACGCGTCAGGGCGACGTTCAGAATATGCCGGAAGACCGAACGATGGAGCTGACTTCGAAGTCGCTTCACCATCAGTCAATCCTGCTGACGATGCAGCCGCCTTGCTCGTGATTTTCTCCGCAACCGTGGCAGGTGTGGGTGCAGGTGCGGGCGTGGGTGCCGGTGAAGTTGACGCAGATGCAGGTGACGACGCTGCTGATGGCGAGGTTGTGACTGCGGCTGCCGGAGTCGGAATCGGAGCGGGCTCTGGATTGACCGCAGGTTCAGCCTCTTTTGTAGCGACAGCGGCAGGTGACGGGGCGGAAACTTCGTTCAGCGGCGCAGCAGTCGCCGAAGCCTCGGCAGGTTGATCGAATTCCGGCACAGCCGTGAACAGCGATTTTGCAGAGTCACTTTCCGGTGTCGGTGCGAGTGCAGCGTTCAATGCAGCGCCCGAGGGGCTGCGAAGCTGCGGCACGGACTGACAGCCCGAACTGCTGAACAGCAAAATTCCAATTAGAAAAACAGTGGCCCAGGCTGAGCCACGGCGGTACCCCTGAAAGCAAATGCAGAGCACAGACATGGGAAACTCCGTCTTGTTCAGAAACGTGGCCACATGCGGCCAGTGATTTACTCCTCGAACTTCGTTTCGATGCCCAGCCGCCAGCAGAGCTGCTCAAAGCGCTGCTGCAGATCCTCACTGGAAATATGCACATGTTCCGCTTCATTTATGAACTGCAGATCCTCAACCAGCGGCACGCTGGAAGATCGCAGAATTTGCTCGCTGAAAGTGTTCTTTCTTCCATACACGAACAGCAGCTTATGTTCATCAAACTGCACTTCCATGGCCTTTGCTGCATTGATCACTGCAATCCCGCAGCAGCCATCGTTCAGCAGCAAATCCTCAAATTCGTACAGCACACTCTGCAGCACCGGCATATCGATCTGCTCGCGATACAGGTCGGTATGACCGCCATCGATCTTCTGGTGGCTGGTTTCCAGCACAACATCAACGACATCACCGAGCGGTTCCAGGAGCGAGATGAACAGATCAAACAGCCTTTCCCGGGAGACTGACACCATCAGCACCGGTAACCTCGCACCGCTCCCCTGGTCCACAAACCATTCGTGTCGATAACCAGTGCGTGGCAGAACGTCGAGTCCCCATGCTGGACGGACAGCATCCGTCAGCTGAAATTCGCCGTAACGGCTGACGCTGACATGGTGATCCAGTTGTTCGTCCGTGAGGCTGCGGAAAGAACCGGCCACTGGCTGTGCCCCGCCGTCTCCGCCGCCCGGTCGCAGAAAATTCTTCAAAAAACCCATAGTATTGGCCCCAATCAACACGGCAGCAGCATTCCGCCCATCTCCCGGAACCTAGCACCCGACCGCACCGACGGCGGGTGGATTGAATGGAATCCGTGATTTTCAGGATTGAGCCATCGAAAGCGGGCCGAAATTGCGGAGCAAACCGGCTGTTCCGATGAAACCGGTAATCGCTACAATCCGCGACAGCCGTAAAACTGCTGCCATCCGCAGAACTCAAGCCGGAATCTCCCCGCACATGGCACGTCGCTGCTGCTACCTGCTGCTGATTGCCACCACCCTCACCGCCCCCGCTACTCCCAACACTGCAACGGCCGATGAAAAACCCCGGCAGGGAACTGAGTCGTGGTACTCCATTGAATTCGAAGGACGGCGGGCAGGTTACGAGTGGGTCCGAACTGCACGACTGCCAAAACCCACGACAGGTAACCGCTCCACAACCCCGGATCTGCTCAGACGCGAACGAAGGACATTGCTGCAGCTGCAGCGGGCCGGAGCAAAAGTCTCGCTGGCTGCAGTCCTGGTTTCACAGGAAACCCCGGAAGGACTCCTTCAGAACTGGGAGCTCACTCGAACCGGCGCCGATGGGAGCCGAATTCATCGACGCGGTGCCTGGGATGCCACACACGAGGCGATGAAAATTGAAGATCCCGACAACGCTGATCAACCTCCCCTGCTCGTCCCGTCTCCATCGCAGCCCTATTCCCCAATCTTCACCGAATGGCTGGGATCAGCGACAGCAGCCGCCGATTTTCCACGCATCGTTCAGGTGCTGTTTCCTGAATCGGCCATCGCCGCAGACGTGGAAATTCAAATTGCCGGGAAGTCTCCACTGGAACTACCGGACGGTTCTCGAATCTCCGCGCGTCGCCTGTCGTGGGAACCAACCGCGGCGCCACAGCTCAGGACTCGCATCTTTCTGGCAGCCAGCGACGGCCAGTGCCTGCTCGTGGAACAGCCTCTGCTCGGCGGCACACTGCGGCTTGTGCGCAGCACACCGGAAGAAGCACTCGGGCTGGATTCCGAGCAGACGCTGGACCTGCAGCTGCAAAGCCTGCTCCCGGTCACCGGACAGATACCCGCATCGCCACCTGAGTCCGGAGTGCGTCTGAAACTGACCACGATGTCTCCGTCCCCCTTCACGCTTGCCGAGACTGATTTCCAGCACATCGAATCTCAGGCGTCCAACGGACTGATCGTGATCTGCCGGTCCGTGAATTTTTCAACCACCGAGCAGTCGCTGTTGACGACACGCCGGAGACGAAATCCGGACGGAGACGAGTTCCTGAGTGCGAGCAAATGGATCGACCACACGGCGCCTGCCGTAAAACGACTCCTTGCGGCAACCGGGGAACGCTCCGGCACCCCTGCAGAAACCTGCAGACAGCTGTCAGCGTTCGTAAATCGACGCATGCAGTTTTCTGCATTCACCACTCAGCTGCAGCCGGCGTCCAGGGTGGCTGCAAAGCTTTTGGGCGACTGTACCGAACACACCGTACTGCTGTGCGCTTTGCTGCGCAGTCGTGGCATTCCGGCTCGTGCGGCCTCAGGATTCGTTTATGTCCCACAGCTTTCCGCGTTTGCCCCACATCTGTGGACAGAGGCTCTCGTCGATGGTAGCTGGCTGCCGCTGGATTCCACGATTCCCCCGGAAGCAGCCTTCCCACTGCTGCTGAAGGTCGGTGATTCGCCTTTGGGTGATGATCTCTCCGGCAGCGTAGCGTTATTTGCCCCACTGCTGCCACTGTGCGGTCAGGTGGAGATTTCCGTGCTCAGCGAGAATTGATTCGAAACAGGACCACACCGGTGCGGGAGCTTTGCCAGATTTCCTCAAGACCGTTGTTCGGCGTTTCCCTAAGTTTTGTCGCCACCCCCGATTCCGTTGCCAGAACCAGGCCCACCCGCTGCCGCTGAAGGTCATCTGCAAGCTCCAGTGACCATGGTTTCTTCAGGCGTTCCTGCAGCCGGTAATGCGAGGCGGGAAAGAAACCTGAGTATCCGTTAACCAGCGGTACTCCCGAAGCAGTACAGCGAATCATCCAGCGCACTGTGTCCTCAAAACCACTCGCACTCGATGTGGACGCAACCGGCAGAATTAACAGCCCATGCTGCGCTGGCAGGTTTTCAACAACCTGCTGCAGCCAATCCTGCCGCAGTCCCGGATCGGGTACTCCCACAAGCTGAAGTTTTCCGGGAAACACTTCGCAGCCAATGCTCAATGCCAAAGCGGCCCCAATTATCCGGCGCAGCCGGGAATGGCCCCGCAGTACACGCGCGCGACATATCAGAGCTCCGCCATAACCACTCAATAACAACACCGCGACCTGAAAAAAGTAACCAAATCGAAACGGACTGCGAACCTGAGAAAATCCGGGCAGACTTTCAGCAAGCAGGGACCATACTTCCAACGGCCCCACAGACAGGCGAGTTCCCAGGGCAAGCAAAGCGGCAGCGATCGCCATGGCGGCAAGGAACATCAGCGATGTTCGCTGTTCCGAGCACACGCCGGAGCGCCGCAGGCAGCAAACAGCACAGGCCACCGCTGCTGCAGCCAGACGAATCCAACCGGGATTCAGCGGAAAAAAAGTGTGACCACGAAATCTCCCCGGAGTCAGGATCGCGTTTGACGAGGTGCGTACAAGATCCAGAGGCTCGACGGAAAGCTGAGCAATCAGGGATTGCTCCCGGACAAAATCGGGACCGCTCAGAGCACTGCGAATCACACGTGCAGGCGGCACCAGGCTCAGACTGATCAAACAGGCAACGAGCGCGCCCGGAAACCACCTCCGAAAATTTCGAAACGGAATGAGCAGCCAGCCGGTGAGCAGCAGCAACAGCCCAAGGAACAGTGCGTGGTGCAGCGCACAAGCGGCCGTGCAGCAAAAAGCGAC
>JBEAUF010000031.1:0-3098 GCA_041161565.1 Planctomycetota bacterium
GTCTTTGGGCAGCATTCGCAGCAGGGGGAGGCCAAGGAGGAACAGCAGGCCGAGGAGGGTGACGGCGGGTTGCAGGGAGAGGGCGCTTTTGAGTTCGGCGGAGGCCCAGAAGAGGACGGGGGCGGCGAGGATGCGGCCGGTGTTGAAACAGAATCCTGCGCCGGTGGCGCGCAGGTGCACGGGAAACATTCCGGGAAAACAAATGGCATAACCAGCGTGGATGCCCTGCGCGAAGAAGCCGAACACAGGGAGCAGGCTGAGCATCAGGGGATAGCTGTTGTAATGGAACGGCAGCCAGCAGATCACTGGGGTCATAACGGCTGCTCCCAGATGCATCAGTCCAAAGGTATTCCGCATCCCGAGGCGACTGCTCAGTGGCCCGAAGGCCAGCATTCCCAGACCGGCGCCGCAGGTTTGGATGAATCCGAAGGCGATCTGCGCTTTTTGTCTGGCGTCCGGGTCGGCCTGGCGTTTGAGCAGTTCGGCGGTGAGATCCTGTCCGGCGATGACCACGCCCCAGAAGGTCGCGAGTCCGATCATGGCCAGCAACGCTCCAGCGGTGGCTCGCAGGCGAAGTTGTGGGTCGAGCAGCAGCGCGCGGAAGCTGCCGAGTTCGTTTCCACGGGTCTGTTTGGCTTCTTTCCAGCTCTCCGGTTCGTCGATTCCCAGTCGGACCCAGATGCACAGCAGAGCGGGGATGATTCCCAGCAAATAGGCGGCTCGCCAGCTGCTGCCGGTGGCGATGCCGGCCGCGGCGGCGAGCCAGAGTCCACCGACGCTGGACGCATGAAAAATGCCCCCTGCGCGCGCTCGGGCCCGCGCGGGGAAGACGTCTGCCACCAGCGCCGCGCCGACGGCCCATTCCCCGCCGACGCCCATCGCCACCAGAAACCGCAGGATGCCTACCTGCCGGATGTCTGTGGCAAATGCCGTCAGGCCGGAGAATACGGAATAGAACAGAATTGTGAGCATCATCACGGGGCGACGTCCCCAGCGATCGGCCAGCGAACTGAACAGCCAGCCTCCGAGTGTGCCGCCGAGCAGGAAGGAGGCCACGAGTCGATCGCCGGTGGCCCGCACCCCAGGATCCTCGGGCGGTTTCCCAAGGAGTTCAGGGAGCATTTCGGAACGCGTGATGTTGTAGAGCTGGCCTTCGAAGGCATCGAAGACCCAGCCGAGTGACGCGATCAGCAGCACCATCCATTGATAGCGAGTGACTCCCCGATACCACGGTTCTTCCGGTGCCGTCATGCTGGATTCCACGCTTAAAGGGAGACGGTCTGTCTGAGCTGCGCGGATTCTTCGGCAGCGAGGCACAATTCGACGGCGCGCAGTCCGTCGTGTCCATCCGCATGCAGCGGCTGAGAACCGCGGACGGCATCGCACATGCGGGCAATCTGCTGCTGCAGTTCGAACACTTCACCCGCGGGTCCATCGCAGTCGATGGAGTGCACGTTCCGGCCATCGAAATGCCGCAGCGAAAAGGTGGGGGTGAAGGTGCGGTCCATGGCACCGCCCCACGACGCCCAGATCGCTCCGCGGGTGCCCGTGAGCTTGACCGTCTGATGATGTTCGAAGGCTGCGAGCGTCTGAGTGATCACGGCGTAGGCGCCGTTGGGGAAATCGAGAAACGCGCTGAAGTTGTCGCACAGCAGAGGACGGTCATTGTCAATCGAATTGGACCGCGCGGTCACCGTGGTGGGCTCACCATGACTGCTTAAGTACCACCGGGCCAGATCAAAGAAATGAATGGGCTCTTCCAGAATCCAGTTGCCCACACGGTCACGGTCATAACGCCAGCCGCCGGAACCCGTGCGGTACGGGCGGCGGAAGAGTTCGATCAGGCAGTACAGCGGAGTACCAATGGCGTCTTCCCGGAGCAGTTGTTCCACGCGGCCCCAGAGCCGTGAGAGTCGCAGTTCGAAGCCGATGGCGAGCAGTCGTCGGGAGGCCTTCGCGGCGGCAAGGATCTGACGGCATTCGTCGAGGCTGCCTGCCATGGGTTTTTCAAGCAGCACATGGCGGCCGGATGCGAGCGCAGCGCTGGCGATTTCGGCGTGCTGGTGGGTGGGTACGACGATGTCGATGACGTCGAGGTCGTGTCGTTCGAGAAGTTCGCGGTAGTCCGCCACGACCGTCGCATCGGGACAGGCTTCCCGAGCAGCCGCGACTGACGCGGGAGACCGCCCGGCGACCGCCGCGAGGATGGCACCGGGAGTTTCCCGAATGGCCCGCGCATGATGCGTGCCCCACGCACCAAATCCAATCAATCCAAACCGAATTTCAACCATCAGCAGCATTCACTTCCTGAAATCCCATGCCGCGGTGCAATCGTCTCCCAGGCGATTCACTGCAGAGGCCACGGCAAAACTCACGTGCCCGGTATTCTCGCCGGAGATGGCCTGCGGGGCAAACCCAAAGGCCCCCGGCGGCGAAAAGTGTGGAAATGCCGATGAGAAGGGATGAAAAAACCGAGGGATGCTGTGCGAGAGGGGAGAGAAGTGAGAAAACCCGATGAGCCGCCTGGCGGCAGCCTGCGGGTAAAGGGTGCTGCGCGAGAGAGGAGAGAGAAGAGAGTGGAGAGAGGAGAGGAGATGGGGGGGGCGGAACTAGGAACTAGGAACTAGGAACTAGGAAGTGAGAAGTGAGAAGTGAGAAGTGAGAAGTGAGAAGTGAGAAGTGAGAAGTGAGAACGCAATGAGCCGCCTGGCGGCAGCCTGCGGGTAAAGGGGCCTGGTGACGCGGTGCTGACGCCGTGCGAACCAGGGTGCGAAAACGTAACCGGGGGCTTCCGCCCACATGAGCCGCCTGGCGGAAGCCTGCGGGTAAAGGGGCCTGGTGACGCGGTGCTGACGCCGTGCGAACCAGGGTGCGAAACGTAACCGAGGGCTTCCGCCCACATGAGCCGCCTGGCGGAAGCCTGCGGGTAAAGGGGACTGGTGACGCGGTGCTGACGCCGTGCGAACCAGGTTGCGAAACGTTACCGGGGGCTTCCGCCCACATGAGCCGCCTGGCGGAAGCCTGCGGGTAAACGGGCCTGGTGACGCGGTGCTGACGCCGTGCGAACCAGGGTGCGAAACGTAACCGAGGCGAGCGCC
>JBEAUF010000070.1:0-11601 GCA_041161565.1 Planctomycetota bacterium
GTACTGAGCGGGGCCGTTTGAATTTAGCGGCGGCGGTGGACAGTCGGGCGTTGCAGCGAGCGGGTTCACCGCAGGCGTGTTTGTCGGAGATCTTTGTGGAGTGCGGGGTACGGCGTCCGGAGGGGCTGGGGGCTGCCGTGATTCGGGGCACACCGCCGTTGACGCGTCGTTCTCCTCGGCTGTCCGGTCCGCGTCTGCTGCTGCTGGGGGATGCCACTGGTTATGTGGAGCCATTTACAGGAGAGGGCATGGCGTGGGCGCTGACGTCTGCATGGCTGGCGATTCCGCTGGTGTGTGAAGCGCTGAGGTTTGGCTGGACGGAGGGTCTTGAGCGGGAGTATGGGCGACTGTTGCAGTCTGCTGTGGGTCGTGAGCAGCACATTTGTCGGGCGTTAGCCGGTATTTTGAAGCATCCGATTTTGTCTGCGGCGGCGATGGCTGTCGCGAGTTGTTGTCCGTGGGCTGTGCGCTCTGTTGTGCACCGCATCAATCGCCTGCCGCGTTTGCCGGAGGTCCAGCTTGAGACCATTTGAGATTCTGGGATTGGGTACTGCGCTTCCGGAGCATTCCATATCGCAATCCGGTGCAGCCGCATTTGCATCGACATGTGTGCATCCGGATGCGACCGGGGGCAGGAGTGTTTCGGAGGTGATTCAGACTTTGTATCGTCGTGCGGGTCTTGAGCGACGGCACAGTGTGCTGCTTGAGTCATCAGCTGACGGCGAGGCGACTGCGGAGAGATTTTACCGCTTTGCGAATGCGGTGGGGGATCGAGGTCCGGCCACGTCGGCTCGCATGCAGCGTTATGAGCAGGAGGCGCCGCTGCTTGCTGTGCGGGCTGCGACTGCAGCGATTCGGCAGTCGGGGCTGGAGCCGCAGCAGGTGACGCATCTGGTCACAGTCTCCTGCAGTGGGTTTAGTGCTCCGGGAGTGGATATAGCGATTGTTGAATCGCTGTCGTTACCGGCTGCAGTGGCGCGTACGCACGTGGGTTTCATGGGCTGTCATGGAGCACTCAACGGACTGCGGGTTGCGCAGGCTTTTGCGTCCGCGGATCCGACTGCAGTGGTGCTGGTGTGTGCAGTGGAGCTTTGCACGCTGCATCATCAATACGGCTGGGATCCGCAGAAGATCGTGGCCAATTCGCTGTTTGCGGATGGTGCGGCGGCGATTATTGGCCGGGCGGCTGGTGAGTCGTCGTCGCGGTCGGTGGCGGATGGATCGTCGCGGCTGCCTGGATATCTCGCCGGGAGTGCTTCGTGCATTCTTCCGGGCACCACGGGAATGATGACGTGGAACATTCGTGATGCCGGATTTGAAATGACGCTGTCTCCGGAGGTTCCCGGCGTGATTACTCGGCATCTGCCCGGGGTGTTGGCGGAGTTTTTGTCTCGGCACGGTTTAAGGACGAACGAGGTTGCGAGCTGGTGCGTGCACCCTGGGGGTCCGCGGATTCTTTCAGCCACCGCGGAAGCAGCCGGTCTGACGGACTCGCATCTGGACCCTTCGCTGACTATTCTGCGGCAGTGCGGGAATATGTCTTCGCCGACGGTGCTGTTTATTTTGCAGGAGCAGATTCGGCGAGGGAGTGCGGGGCCCTGTGTAATGCTTGGATTCGGCCCCGGTTTAAACGTGGAAATGGCGCTGCTCAGATAGAGTCCGGAGGTCGTGTATGCAGCGACGCCCGATTGGACAAACCGGTTTGTCGATTTCCATCATTGCGATGGGTTGTGGTCCGGTTGCGGAGCTCATGACGGGCACAGACCTGCAGCGGCAGTTGTCAGCGGTGCGGCAGGCGATTGGCTGTGGGATCAACTGGTTCGACACGGCTCCGGGCTACGGTGACGGGCAGTCTGAGTGTTCGCTGGGGCAGTGTCTGGCGATTTGTGACCGGCACGGGGAAGCTCAGATCAGCACCAAGGTGCGGCTGGTGCGATCGGCCGGGGTTTCATTTCGCGATCAGATTCGGGCCAGCATCAGTCGGTCGCTGGAAAGGCTGGGGCGTTCTTCTGTGGCTTTGCTGCAGCTGCACAACGCGATCACTGGCGCGCCGGACGAGCAGCCATTTTCGGTGACACCTGAGGAGGTGCTGGAGTCGGGAGGGATAGCGGATTGCATGGAGGAATTGCGGCTGGAGGGCGTGGTTCAGGCTGTTGGTCTGACGGGGACGGGGGTGACTGGTGCGCTGAGTGCGGTGATAGCGAGTCGCCGTTTTCAGACGATCCAGCTGCCGCTGAATCTGCTGCACGCTCTGCCCGGCGGGGACGCTCAGCCGCTGCAGGTTCTGGCCGTTTGTCAGGCGGCCGGTGTCAGCGTGCTGGCGATTCGGATTTTTGCCGCGGGCGCTCTGCTGGGGCGGGCTCCGAGTGTCCATACGCTGAAGACCCCGTTCTTTCCGCTCCCGCTTTATCGGCAGGACGCGGCATGTGCAGAGGAGCTCTGTCGGGACTGGGCGTTTGCCGAGCGACTGGCACGGGCTGTGCGATATCCGCTTGAGCAGTTGGGTGTGTCAGCGGTGATTGTCGGATTCGCAACACCGGCTGAGTTGCTGGAGATTACTGGTGCACTCTGAGCGGTTTGTGCCGTGCGCGTGCTGATTTTTGGCTGGGGGGCATGACCAAGGCGATGTTCTGCGTGTGGCGCTGCGATGGCTGAGTTTTCGTTGTTGGCGGCGAACGGTGTTCCCAGCCTTTTCCCGGCCGGTTTTTTGGTCCTTTGCTGTTTTCAGAATCTGCCGTCCGGAGGATAATCCGTGGCAGGTGCAGGCGGAGGGGTTTATCCGGGTCTGTCATGCCCTGCTGGTGTTTTCCAGCATTCTTTTCGGCTCTGGCAGCAATATGGGTTTGCCTGGCGCTTTAACGGAGTGACAGCAGTGACGGTGAACATGGCTTCGTGGTTGCAGAAGGCTGCGGCCTATTTGTCAGAGGGTGTTTCCGGCTCGGGTGTGTGGCGTTCGGAGCGGCAGTCTCTGCGGCGCGCGGGACGTCGTCCGGCATTGCGCAGCGAGGCCGTCGCAGATATTGAGTATCTCGAGGCGCGTCAGATGCTGTCTGCGGCAGAGGTAACAGCCGTAAGTGTTTCCGGAAACCCCGGCGATAATGTGCAGATGCCTGTTCGAGTGACGAGTTGGGACGGTCTGACTGGCGGTGAAACATTGAACGCCTTTGAGATTTACCTGACGTATGACACTGAGCGGCTGGATTTGAGCGCAGCGGGTGTGGAATTGGGGCCATTTTTCGTCAATAACGATTTCATGTTTACTGACCTGCTGTCGGTCTCAGATGTGGACGGCACAGTGTCGCTGCGTGCAGAGCTGCCTTTTGGTGACAGCATCCCAGTGCCTGATTTGCTGCCCGATCTGGTGCGTCTGAACTTCACAATCTCTCCGGATGCGCAGGGGGGGGCGGCAGTGGTTACTCTGCTGCAGGACCCCACGGGCTACACGTCGCTGTACAATGGTAACGGGTCTGAGTTCTACACCATAATCTTCGGGGGGCAGGTGAATATCGGGGGAGCTTTGGGGCCAGTGGCGAGAAACGACCCCGACTTCGGTGCTCCGGGATTTGAAACCAGCGAGGACACGCCGTTTACCACCGGGCGCGTGCTTGATAATGACACGGATCCTGACGACAGCCCTCTGCAGGTCAATTTTTTCTCACAGCCGCAGCGTGGTCCGGAAGGGGTTGGCAGTGTGGAGCATCTGGGCGATGGCTACTTTCTGTTTGATCCCAAAGGGGATTTTGATTTTCTGGGTGCTGGTCAGGCGGATCTGGTGTCGTTTGATTACACCGTCACGAATCCGGACGGTCAGCAGTCTGCTCCGGCGACAGTCACCATAGTCGTGTTGGGTGTGAACGACGCGCCTGCAATTTCCGCGATTCCCGAACAGACGGTATTCGAGGATGGGGTGTTGTCGAATATCGGTTTTACGGTATCAGATCCGGATGATTTCACACTGGCCGTGCAGGTGACCAGCAGCAACATGGCGCTGATTCCGGAAAGCGGTCTGTCGTTGACAGGCACGGGCAACAATCGAAAGCTCTCAATCACTCCTTCGGGCAACCGTTTTGGTCAGGCAACAGTTACGCTGACCGTTACCGACGGGGTTAATTCTGCGCAGACCAGTTTTTCCGTGACCGTGGTGCCCGTCAATGACGCTCCTCAGATCTCTGACATCAATGGTCAGTCAACTCCTGAAGACACACCGATCACCGGGATTTCCTTTTCCGTGGCCGATGTCGATGATGGCGTTCTGAATATCACAGTCAGCAGCAGTGATCCCACGCTGCTGCCGGCAGCTGGTTTGGTGGTCAGCGGCAGTGGCAGCAGCCGTTTGCTCTCGATTATTCCGGCAGCGGATCGTTCAGGGCAGGCGACAGTCACGGTGACGGTGAGTGACGGCAATCTGTCTGACTCGACCAGTTTTGATGTGTTGGTCAACGCCGTCAACGATGCTCCGACCATTTCAGTTGTTCAGGATCAGGTGACCAGCGAGGACACCCCGATTTCCAGTCTGCTGTTTACCGTGTCTGACGTGGACAGTGAAGTGGACGTGCTTATCAGCACGATCAATTCGCTGCTGCCTCCCGGGTCGGTTGTGGTCAGCGGCAGCGGCACCACTCGCACCCTGACGATCACTCCGTCAGCCAATGTATCAGGGGTATCCGGCGTGGTTCTGACGGCCACCGATGGTCAGGAAGTCGCACAGACCAGCTTCTCCGTGACAATCAATCCGGTGAATGATGCTCCGGTGATCGCCCCGGTTTCCAACCAGACGGTGGCTGAGGACAGTGTCCAGAGCGTTGTGCTGCTGAGCCTTTCTGATGTGGACGGTGACATCCTCGGGGTGACGGTGAGCAGTGCTGACACCACACTGCTCCCGCTGGCCGGTTTGGTTGTGAGCGGCAGTGGAAGTAATCGCGTGCTGTCGATCACGCCTGCTGCCGGCCGGTCCGGCAGCACCGCGGTCACAGTGGTTGTTTCGGACGGCCTGCTTTCGTCATCAACCACATTCACGGTGGAGGTGACTCCGGTCAATGACTCCCCAACGATTTCCTCGATCGCCGATCAGACGATCAATGAAGACGGCATACTGAGTGGCATTGAATTCACGGTTGCCGATGATGACGGCGAAACACCAGCTGTTTTCGTCACGTCCACAAATGTGGTGCTCCTGCCACCCGGTAGCCTGGTAATTACGGGGTCTGGAAGTGTTCGTCAGCTGTCGATCGTTCCGGCGGCCAACCGTTTTGGAACGGCGGTGGTAACGGTTACAGTCTCTGACGGTCTGGCGTCGAGCAGTTCCAGCTTCAGCCTGACGGTCACCTCCGTCAACGATGCTCCTATGGCCGTGGCGGATACAGCGTCCGGTCCTGCCGATCTGCCGGTTGTGATCTCGGTACTTGGCAATGACAGTGACACCGACGGGACGCTGACCGCAGGCTCAGTGACAATCGTGACTCCGCCGAGCAGCGGTGAAGCCACGCCGAACGCGAATGGCACAATCACGTTTACTCCGGCAGCGGGTTCATCGGGTACATTTACATTCAGCTATCAGGTGAGTGATAACGAGGGTGCTGTGTCGGCGCCCGCGGTTGTGAGCGTCACGATCATCACAAACTCGCCGCCGGTGATCACTGCCATTCCGCCGCAGTCGCTGTTTGTCGGTGGTGGTGCCATTCAGGTGCCGTTGTTGGTTACGGATGCTGACGGCGATTCATTGCAGGTGACTGTAGCTACCGACGTGCCCGGATTGCTGGCCGAGCTGAATCTCACAGGCAGTGGCTCCGGTCGCACGCTCCAGCTGGCCCCGGGCACTCGTTCTGGTCTGGCGAAGGTCACAGTGACGGCTGCAGATGGCGTCAACGCACCGGTGACCCGCTCCTTCGAAGTCAGCGTCGGGCTGATTATTGATGCGGGTGCTGGTCGAGTGGCGTCGGGAGTGATGACCCACCGGGGATACGCCAATTCCGTGGCAGTACCGTTCAGCACGTCCGCGAGGATCACCGGAGTGCCTGAAGGTCTGTCTGCAACGCTCTTCCGCACCAACGTGTTCGACAATCCTGGCCGTTCGGAGCTGTTGTTTTCGATCCCCACTGTTGCGGGGCAGGCCTATGCGGTGGATCTGCTGTTCGCAGAGATCTGGAGCGGTGCCTTCGGCGTCGGTCGGAGAGTCTTCGATGTGATGCTCGAGGAATCGCTGGCGATTGATAATCTCGATGTGTTTGCCACTGTGGGAAGCAATCGGGCGTTGATGAGAAGCTTCGAGGTCATCGGTGACGGCAATCTGTCGATTGAACTGCTGCGTGTTGCGAGGAATCCCAATATTTCCGGTATCAGAATTCGGCCGCTGTCGGCTCCCAACACCGTCCCCACGATCACTCCGATTGCCTCACAGCAGACCAGCGAAGACTCTGCAATCACCGGCATTGAGTTCACTGTGGCAGACGCCGAGGGGCAGCCACTTATGGTCACAGTCAGCAGCGCGAATACTGAGCTGCTGCCGGCTGCCGGTCTGGTGCTTTCCGGAACCGGAGCGAATCGACAGTTGTCGATTACTCCTGCTGCGAACCGTTTCGGGACAGCTCAGGTAACGGTCAGTGTTTCTGACGGCAGAGCCACTACAACGCGGGTGTTTACTGTGAATGTGACATCAGTCAACGATGCACCATCTGTCGGCGGGGATTCCGCTGCAACGTGGGTGAATGTGGCTGTCGATATTCCGGTGCTCAGCAATGACAGCGACAGCGACGGTACGTTGAATGTCGCGACGGTGTTCATCACGGAACAGTCACCGAACGGCACGGCCGTTCCGAACGCAGACGGCACGATCCGTTTCAGTCCCAATCCCGGATTTATTGGCAGCACCAGCTTCCGCTATAAGGTGCGTGATAATGATGGTGGTGAATCGTTGCCGGCGACAGTTTCGGTGGTTGTTCGCGGCAATGCACCGCCGGTGATTTCGGCTCTGGCCCCAATTCAGCTCAGCATCGGCGGCAGCAGCGGGGCGATCCCTATGCAGGTGACTGACAGCGATGGTGATGTGGTGACGATCACTGCTAAAGGGGCGGATTTGCCACTGACTGTGGGGGTGTTGGGCAGCAACGGTAACCGACAGCTCACGGTGGTTGCCGGAGACACAGTTGGACTGACAACGATCACGATCATCGCCAGCGACGGAGTGAATCCGCCTGTGCAGCAGATCGTACCCGTGAGCATTTCGGCTCTGATCGATGCAGGCACAGCGAGGCCAATATCCGGAGCACTGACAGATCGTGGCCTTCAGAACGGGGCAGGGCTCCGCTTCAACGGCAGCATTCCGGTAACCACCGTTCCCGGGACGCTGGCGGCCAGCGTCCCTGACCTGTTCTATCGTTCCACGCTGTTTGACCCTGCTGTCGGGAACTCGCTGCAGTTTGATGTGAAGGCCGGGGCTGGTCAGCTGTTCGCGGTGGATTTGTTTTTTGCCGAAGTCTGGGGCGGCGCCTTTGGTCGGGGCAGGCGGATCTTTGACGTCGAAATTGATGGGAAGACGGTGCTGGAGGACTTCGATGTCTTCCGGGAAGCGGGTGGCGGTCACATCGGCATCGCACGGCGTTTTGTGATAGAGAGCGATGGCAACCTTGACATCGACCTGCGGCGGGTGATTCAGAATCCAATGCTTTCCGGGCTGCGGGTCACGCCACTGGGGGGACGTCCGGAGGCATGAGCCTGAGCGGAATTTTTGAGGCGCTGATCAGTCTCCGGTCGGCGGCTTTGCGCGCCCCGTTCGGGGATCCGTCTCGATCGACAGTTGTTCATGCTGATCGACGAAGAACACGTAGCCGTTGAACATTTCGTGAATGGTCTGTGGTCCGTATCGGACTTCGTCGGCGGGGTCGGGGTTCCAGGGGTTGAAGACTGAATTGTCGAAATGGGCGGTGGCGCTGATTTCGGTGCCGGTCGGCAGCAGTTTTTTGCCGGCGGCGATTTCGTAACCCAGTTGCCATTCGAAGTTGAAATTGGGGATTTGCAGGAGTGTTTCGGGTGAGCCGCCGGGGGGAGTGGCGTAGAAGGTCATGTCGCGGCCGCGGACGTGCATGTGGGTGAACATGCCGAGGAGGGTGATGTCGCGTTCGAGCACATGTTTTGCGCGAACAGGAAAGGCTGGTTCGTAAGGGGGAATTTTCCAGCCGCGAGGATCCAGCAGGAAGTGTCGCAGCTGGTGTCGAACGGGGGTTTTGGGAAAACGCAGCCCCACCTGAATGCGACAGCGTTCGGGTTTGCCGGTGGTGGTGTAGTGAATCTGCAGTCCCAGACCTGATCCGCCGGGAATGCGAAAGGCTGTGCCATTGTGGAAACGCCCGAGGTCCATCGGCTGGCCACCGGGCACGTACCCAGTGATAAAGGTTTGTTCTCCCGCCCCGTCCTTTGTGACGTAGGCCATATTGCAGTGGTGCACAACGGAACGATTGAGCGGTCGGATCTCGAATGCTTCGACCCATGTTTCGCCAAAAAAGACATAGGGCAGCAGAGTGTAGCGATAAGGGACAAACCCGGTGGCTGGTACTTCGTGTTCTTCCAGCATGGTAATCACGACGTCCGGAGTGCCAATTCGCCATTCCGGTGTGGGTTCGTCAGGTGGTGCCGGTGCTGCTGCGGGGTCTCCGAGCGGGCAGTCGGCGGCGATCCACGTGAGGATCTGTTGTTTCTGTGCTGGGGAGAGCGCATCGCAGTTCTGAAATTCACCGTGCTGCGGCGCGGCGTACCAGGGGGGCATGGATTCGTTTTCGACAACCTCCGCGATCATCTGTCGCTGGGCTGCCGTGTCTTCGTACGTGAGCAGTGGGAAGGGGGCAGCATCGCCCGCGCGGTGACACCTTGCGCAGCGCTGATGAATCAGCTGACCGATCCCTCCGGACCACGTGGGAGCGGCCGTTGCGTCATCGGGTTTGCGGAGCGGTGCTGGCGGAGTGATCAGGCAGCCATCGACGGGAGTTTCGGGAACTGAGACGGTTCGGCCCGCCAGTACATCATCGAGTGCCAGCTGGAGGTCTGCGCGGGAGGCGGCTGGTCGGGTTCCTCCGGGACGCAGCTGATCATCAATTCGCCCGCGGTAACGCAGCATGCGTGCGGAATCGAGAATCACGACCTCGGGAGTTCGGGAAACTCCGAGTCCCCGGGCAACGGAACCATCGACGTCCCGCACGAAGTAAAACGGCACATCCAGGTCGATTGCCTGCGAGGCCATATCGCGGATGTTGTCCTGAGCCCCCACGTTGACGGCGGCAAAGACCACACCCTGACTGCGATATTGCTGGTAGAGTTCCACGAGTTTGGGGAAGGAACGTCGGACGAGTGGACAGGTGGTGCTGGTGAAGGTGAGCACCACGGCTTTTGCTTCGCCGAAATCCTGCAGTTGTCGGTTCAAACCGCGGATGTCGCGAAACCGCAGTTCGGGGGCCTGCTGGCCGATGGCCAATCGCTGAGTATCGTCGGCCGGGAGTTGGCGGATCAGGCAGAGGAGGCAGAGGGCGACTGCCATGCAGCAGAGTTTGGGGGTGTTGCTTTTCGGATTCATTTGTTGCGAAAAAGCCACAGACTCACTCCCGGAGAAAATGCGACGGTTCTGTCTTTTCAATCTGCAGACCCTGTTCGCGCCAGCCGCGGAATCCGCCGTCCATGGAAATGACGTTGCTGTAGCCCATCTGTTTCAGGTTGAGTGCGGCGAGTGCGGAACGGTAGCCGCCGCCGCAGTAGAGTACCATCGGGGTTGTTGGATCGGGTACGAGGGCTTCGATATCGCGTTCGATGATACCCTTCCCCAGATGCCGGGCGCCCGGAATGTGGCCTGCAGCCCATTCGCTTTCTTCACGCACATCCAGCAGGAGAAACTGGTCGCCGGCCGCCTGTCGACGCAGCACATCCTGAATTGTGCATTCTGATATCTGTCGACGAGCCTGATCAACAAGTGCGACAAAACGCTCGCCGTGAGCCATGGCCATGAGCGAACCCTTCCGGAGCAGCAGGGAGAGTGGGGGCTGAAGATGGCGATGGATTTTAACGATAAGCTGACGGCAGGCCAGAGATAAACCGGGATCCTGCCGCGGCGATTGAGAAGGGCGGCGTCGGGCGGGGTACGATGGCGACCGCTGCTGGCGTCGCGGTGGCGTGAGCGAGGAAGTCAGTCATGTCGAATAATCAGAGCGGTCAGCGAACCGGGCTCGTCAGGCCTGATTTGGAGGCTTCCCGGCATCGTCGGAAAGTTTTCAGGAATTTGCCGGAATCCTTCAGGTGTCTGGATGTAGATTACGGTGCAGTGACGTGGCAGGGGGAGGGATATCGGCTTGGTAACTGGTCCCGACATCACACAGACGACTTTGGCATGCGGCCAATCGCTGCGGCCGCTGGACATCATCTGTTCATAGGTGAGTGTTCCGGTCAAACCGGCATTGTTCAGCGAAGCGACGTCGGATTCGTTGAGGGGCGATTCACCCAGCAAGGAGCTGGGGACGCTCTCCTCGTCAAAAGTCAGCCCGCCACCAATGTCAGAGTGCGGAGTATAGCGATAGCGATGAATTGTCAGCTGCTGGCGGTTCAGAAGTCGTATCAACCCTGCCTGCAATCCGAAGTCCGTACCAATGCTGATCGCGAATACCACGCCGAGGCCAACGGCGATTAACGGCTTCGATTTGCAACGCTCCACGATGAGACTGCCGGAGAACACGAGTGCGGCGGAAAAGCACCATACTGGCAGGAGGTCAACACTCATGGCTCCCATCCACGGGCCGAGCGTGACGGCTGCGAGGAATGTCGCCAGCACGCCGTAGACGAAGCCGCAAATAATTGCGAGCAGTACCGACAGCCAGATCGGGAGCCGTCGGAAGAAATTGTGTCCGAACCGAGTGATCGGAGCAGCCAGGAGTGCGAACGGCACCGAATAAATCGCCAGCGGAATCAGATCTCCGCTGCCGAACCAGTCATTACCGGCAACGCTGGCGACGCCGGATGCAAGTGCGGTGGCGAAGGTGGCAAAAGCGAGGATCGTTCTGCGCCGCATGGGAATAATCTCGACGTTGACATGGGCTTGGGAGAGCGGGAACTTTCAGGCAGCACTGTTACATGCAGACCGACGATTCAGAAACCGCTTCAGGTTGCCCGGGATAACACCCCGGCTTAAGACCTTGCGGGAAAAACGTGCATTTGGGGCTTCAGGACGCATGGTCCGTCGCAGCGCCGGCAGCAGGTGTGTGGCGCGGGAGGGTGAATCCGGAGTGCGAAATAGCGAGCGGATGGGGGGTATTAACCACAGAGTACACAGAGTTTCACAGAGAAGCACAGGGAATTCAGGTGTAATTTTCACGGGACAGGCGGCGGGAATATTTGATGGAGTTCCCGTTGGTTTTTGATGTTTTTGTCATTTGGTGGTGAGGCTCCTGCCGGGCGGGAGCGTTTGAGCCGCCGGGCGGGAGTGTTTGAGCCGCCGGGCGGGAGTGTTTGAGCCGCCGGGCGGGAGCCCGCGGGTAAAGAGCACTGCGCGAGTGAGGAAGTGGGGAAGTGGGGAAGTTAGAAGTTAGAAGTTAGAAGTTAGAAGTTAGAAGTTAGAAGTTAGAAGTTAGAAGT
>JBEAUF010000083.1:0-10011 GCA_041161565.1 Planctomycetota bacterium
GGGACACCAGCCGCTGATCCTGGCACTCCACCGGCCCCGGCCCCGCCCTCCGGCGACGGCTCAAGCCCTCCAGCCAGTCCCAATCAGTAAACACCAAAGTCCCAGCATTCCCTCGCTCACCAACAACGCATTTTCCCTCAACCGGCTTCTCTTCGGGAGAACGGGCCATGGCAAAGATGAAATTGGATTTTAAAGCCCTGCTGCTGAATCACGGCGAAAAAATTGGCGCCGGTGTCGTCGCAGTTCTCGGCATGGCCGGGCTGATGACCGCTCGCTGGTCCGCCTGCGACCTCGACCCGCTCGAACTGCGTTCCAATGCTGACGCCACTAAAAATCAGTGGTTGGCGTCGGTCTGGCCCGCAGATCGCCAGGCAACCTTCACCGATACGCCCGAAGTGGAAAAGATGGCCCAGAAAATGGCAGGGTCCATCGAGGAAGCCGGTAAATACGCCACTCGCACGCCCTGGAATGAGCCCCTCAAACGCGCCCAGCAGAAACTGCAGAGCGTCGCTGTCGTTGCTCCCCAGGCCCCCGAAGCCACACTCGTAAACTTCCCGCTCGTGGAGCGCGAAGATGCTGCTGAGGACGCTGCGGAGGAAACCGATGAAAAGTCCCCGAAGAACGCACCGAAGAAAGGCAAAAAGGGCAACGAAAACACCGAGGACCTCGAAAAACTCTTCGGCCGGACGGGCAATGCCAGTGTCGCAGGTGCCCCCGGAGAACTCCCCGGTGGCCTCGGAACTCCCGGTGGCCTCGGAACTCCAGGCGGACTTGGCTCACCCGGCGGCCTCGGCCCCCCGGGTGGACTGTCCTCCGATGGCTCTCAGGGCGGTCTGGCACCAGGTGGCCTCGCAGGCGGTGGCACCAGCGGCGGACCTGGTATGCCGGGAGGACTCAGCGGGGCCGGCGGTTACGGCTCCGCTCCTCCGGGAGAAGGCATGGGGATGATGGGCTTCGGCAGCGAAGGCGGCTTGAACCTCGGCATCCTCGAACAGAAGAAAGTCCGCTCGCACGCCGGAGTTTCAGTCCGCTACGTCTTCAATCTCTACGCCCAGGCAAGGCAGATGGCGGAAGCCCTGAACCTTTCCGGAAGTGCGGCACAAAGCAAGGTTCAACTCGTCAACTTCGAGGTTCAGCGACAGCGAGCAATCCCCGGCGCTGACCCATGGGCCGGCGAATGGGAAACACTCAGCCTCGATGCACTCGGGAAAATCCTTGATGATTCCCAGGGCTTCGATATGGATGTGGTGCTCCCAGGGGTCATTGATTACGCCGTATGCATGCCCCTGCCCCGTCGCGCCGCCGGACGCTGGACCCCCGAAAATGCATCCCACAAACTCCTCGAAGAGTTCCAGCTTTCCGAAGAAGAACAGAAAGTCATCAATAACCTCACCGAAAACATGCGGCAGGAAGCCGAGAAACGCAAAGCCAGCCTGCCGCCCGCAATGGCCTCAGCCAGTGGCTTCAGCCGCTACTCATTCGGCAGCAACTCGCTTGTCGGAGGTCTCAATGAGTCCGGCGGGCTGAACGAAAACTCCTTCCAGAACATGTTCAACGACGCCTACAGCCGCGCAAAAGGCGAAGCTGACGACAA
Source organism: Planctomycetota bacterium (assembly GCA_041161565.1). Lineage (GTDB taxonomy): Bacteria > Planctomycetota > Planctomycetia > Planctomycetales > Planctomycetaceae > SXXK01. The sequence continues at coordinate 1,595 of JBEAUF010000083.1, forward strand.
GGACGAAAAAGAGGAAGACCGTAAAGAACGCGAAAAAATGGAGCAGAAAGCGAAGAACGTGCTCGCGGCCGGTCGACTGCTGCTCGTGCGGTTCATGGACTTCACCTGCGATCGTGGCACAGCCTACCGCTACCGCGTGCGTCTGGAAATGCGCAACCCCCTCTTCAACCTCCCCATCGACTCCCTCGCCGAACCGGAAATGGCCTCCCAGCCCACCCTGTTCTCCGACTGGAGCGAACCGACTCCGCCAACATTCGTTCCCAGCGGCTATCGCTACTACCCGGAAAAAGTCGAGTCACGGCCACGGGCAGACGAATACGCTGGCATGGCCATGTACTATGAACACGAAACTGCCGGCACTCCACTGCTGGCCACCGTTCGCGTCCCGGTCGGCAGTCGCATCGGCGGAAAACAATCCGTCGAAATCGTCGACCTCGGCAAGAACACCCTCGAAATGACCGAAGTTGACCTTAAGTCACTCGATTACCTCGCGGCAGTCACCGAAGCCCCGAGACTGGCTCGTGGCGATTTCCCCGAACTGAAGGATGCCTTCGAAGCCGCTGGTACACTCCGCCCCGTCGGCGACAGACTCACTGTCATCGATGCCAATGGCGGAATCGTCAGCCGCTATGTCGGTGACAGCATCAATCAGGGCGACGGCGATCGCACCCGCGCCCTCGACGAACGACTCACCTCCTTCGTGCTCGAAACCTACAAACACCTCCGTCCGGGGACCGAAGAAACCTCCAACAACCCCTACGGCGGCGCCGGAGAACAAGGCGGCTCTGCCCTCAGCGACCCCAGCGGATTTCCCGGTATGGGAGGTGGGCTGGACCTGAGCGGTGGGATGCGCGAAGGCAGCTCCAACACCTCCGGACGCCGAGGACGGCGCGGAGGAATGGGCAGTGCTCCGCCGGGAATGCCTGGGATGCCCGGGATGCCCGGGATGCCCGGTGGGGCCGGTGGTGGAGGCCGCAGAGGTCGCGGTGGCAACAGCAGCTCGGGTAACTAAACCCAACCGCAACTACCCAGCTGCTCCCCCTGAACACTTCCCGGCCGGTTGATCAGGCTCACCTGATCTGCCGGCCGTTTTTCTTTGCAGCCCCGAACCCATGTTGCCCGCAGAATCCTCCTGGAATCAGCCTCCCGAAGTCATTCGCCGGCTGCTGAATGCTCCGCCCCCGCCGTCGGTCTCCGTCAGCCCCGATCGCTCCGCCATGCTGCTGTTTGAACGCAACAGCTACCCCGATCTGGAGGAACTCGCAGCCCCCTGCATTCGAATGGGGGGCTTTCGTTTGAATCCCCGCACACGCGGTCCGCAACTGCGCCCTTCAATTTACGCGATCGAGTACAGACGCCCTGTCACTGCTCCGGGCTCTGCTGTGCAGCTGCCGCCCGGCTCCCGAGTCGGCATCGTCGGCTGGTCCCCGGACAGTCGCTGGTTCGCCTTCACGCTCACTCAGCCGGATGGCATTGAACTCTGGCTCCTCGCCGCAGCCACCGGCCTTGCCTCCCGACTCGGATCCGTCACTCTCAGTGCCGTCTTCACCAGCCCCGCTCAGTGGATGCCGGACTCCTCAAAGCTCCTGATCCTGCTGCCGGCTGCACACACATCGTCTGCCCCCGCCGAACCGTTAGTCCCTCCGGGCCCCGTTGTGGAAGAGTGCCACGGTAAGGCCGGACCGTTACGAACACTTCAGGACCTCCTCAGGGGTCCCCACGACGAGGCACTTTTCGAATATTACGGATTGTCCCGGCCAGCCCTGATCTCCGCCGCTACCGGCCGGCTGGAAATCTGCGGCCCGCCCGGACTGTACGCAGATTTGGACCCTGCCCCGGATGGACTGCACCTGCTCGCTACAACCCTGCACCGCCCCTGGTCCGGAACGCTTCCCTGGAACCGTTTTCCCCGCTCCACAGGCATCCTCGATCGCTCAGGAATGCAACTGCGCGAGGTCTTTCGACGTGGGCTCGAAGAGAATATCCCCATCGAAGGCGTGCCGGTCGGCCCGCGGGCTGTTGGCTGGATGCCTTCAGAACCCACTCGAATGGTCTGGCTCGAAGCCCTTGACGGCGGCGATCCCCGCAACAAGGTCGAGCACCGCGATCGCCTGCTTGTTCAGGATGCGCCGTTCACTGCCGAACCTCGCGAATTACTGCGTTCCGCACACCGCTGCTCCGGTGTTCACTGGGGAGCCGATCCCACACTGGCACTCTACCGCGAATACGATCGTGACCGTCGCTGGACCAGAACCTGGCAGTTCAATCCGCTCACTCCGCAAGTCACGCCCCGCCTGCTGCACGACCGCTCCATCCACGATCGCTACAACGATCCCGGCTCACCCATTACCAGACGCCTCCCCAATGGCAGACGTGTGCTGCTCCAGCACAACGACTGCATCTTCCTTGAAGGCCCTGGAGCCACACCCTCGGGTGATCGCCCCTTCCTGCGCAAACTGTCACTCCTGACAGGCAGCCAGGAAACGCTGTTCCTGAGCAGCGAATCTGAACACGAATCCGTACTACTGCTCATGGAAGACGATGCTGCCAGCTTTCTCACCATCCACGAAACACCCATCTCGCCACCCAACCTCCGCCTTCGATCACTCGCAGGCGACTACAGCCCCCTCACCAACATCAGCGACCCCGTACCAGATATCCGCAATATCCACCGGGAAATCATCAGCGTCACACGACCGGATGGAGTACCACTGTCGTTTACCCTGTATCTCCCACCCGGCGTGCGACCGGGTACTCCCCTCCCTACATTGCTCTGGGCCTACCCACGCGAATTCAGCGATCCGGAAACTGCCGGGCAGATCACAGGCTCCATCAATCGCTTCACCACCTTCGCCGGCTCCAGCCCGCTGCATCTGCTGCTTGCCGGTTACGCCGTCCTTGATCACACCGTACTTCCGGTCGTCGGTGACCCGGAAACTGCCAATAACACATTCATCGAACAAATCGTCGCCGGAGCCACCGCGATTACGCAGCGAGTCATCGACATGGGAGTCGCCGACCCCGACCGACTGGCCGTGGGTGGTCACAGCTACGGTGCACTGCTCGCCGTCACACTGCTTGCACACTCCGGCATCTTCCGCGCGGGCATCGCCCGCAGCGGTGCCTATAACCGAACCCTGACACCCTTCGGATTCCAGAACGAACGCCGCACTTTCTGGGAAGCCCCGGACATCTATATGCGGCTCTCACCCTTCGCCTTCGCCAACCGCATTCACGCCCCGCTGCTGCTGATCCACGGCGAAGCCGACAACAATCCCGGAACATATCCGATGCAAAGCGAGCGACTCTACCAGGCCATCCGCGGCAATGGCGGAACGGCTCGCTGTGTGCTGCTGCCTCACGAATCCCACAGCTATGCGGCCCGCCAGTCCGTCGAACATGTGATCTGGGAAATGCTCAACTGGCTCGAACGCCACCTCACTCCCGCGGCAAACACTCCGCTCCCCGCCAAACCCCTTTCAATTCCCTCGGCTCCATGATCACACTCTCCTCCCCCTCAAAACTCAACCTGTTCCTCGAAGTGCTCGCCAGACGCTCGGATGGCTTCCACGAACTCGACACCGTTATGCTGCGGACACAGTTTTGCGATACGCTTTCCGCCAGCCCCAATGACTCCGGGCAGCTCACACTGCGTTTCAGCGCTGCCACTGTGCCCGCCGTCACGGTCGGAGTCCCGCTGGATGAACGCAATCTGATTCTGCGAGCGGCCGCGGCACTCCGGGAACGCTGCGGTGTCACCGCCGGCGCTGATTTCATACTGCACAAACAAATCCCCCCCCAGTCAGGACTCGGCGGCGGATCCGGAAACGCCGCCACCGCACTGCTCGCCTGCCGCCGCATCTGGAACCTCCACGTCTCCGATCACGAACTGCACTCCATCGCCGCCTCACTCGGCAGCGACATCAATTTCCTCCTCGCCGGCTGCCGCGCCGCCATCTGCCGCGGACGAGGAGAACAGATCCAGCCATTCTCTCCCGCCGGGCCACTGTTCTTCCTCGCGTTCCGCCCCCGGCAGGGCAACAGCACCCCCGAAGTCTTCCGCAATACCGCACTGCCATCGGCATGCCGCAGCTCCGCACCCCTTGTCGCTGCACTCACCAACGGTCAGTTTGCTGATCTTCCCAGGCTCTGCTTCAATCGACTCACTGCGGCTGCCGTTCAACTCAATCCACAAATGGCCGAACTCATGGCCCGCCTCCAGCGACTCTCCAGCCAGCCCGTCTGGATGTCCGGAAGCGGCTCCACCGTGTTCCTCCTCTGCCGCAGCGAACCACACCTCCGGCAATTGCACCAACAGCTCCTGCAGCATCGACTGCCCGGCTGGATGCTCAGGGTTTGACCTCAGCTGAAGGCCTGTTCCGCGCGATGGCCCGCAGCACGATCGGGTGCACTCGGCCGTTCGTCGCCGCTATCCCCTCGTTGGACTGCAAAGTACTTCCATGCCGGAAGTCGCACAGACGACCGCAGATGTCGGTCACCATCCCACCCGCCTCCTGCACCAGCAATACCCCGCCGGCGTGATCCCAGATCTTCTCCGCATAACCCTTCTTTGTGGGCAGTCGCAGATAAAGGTCCGCATCACCTCGCGCTACCGCCAGATACTTGCACTGACTGTCCATTCGCACCGGAGCCGCCGTTGTGCCAAGGTCACGCACAATCAAGCCGGACCAGTCATGTGCACTGTGCCCGGACTCCACTGACTCACAAACACGCAGCTCGGCAGGATTCGTTGTGGTTGTCGCCAGCAAAGGCAGCGAAGGCGCGGCCGCCCGCCACAACGGCTGCTGCCATGCACCACCACCTCGCACAGCCCACGCCAGCACCCCCGGCTCCGCCTCGTCCGGAAACCGCATATTCGGACAACCCAGAATGCCGATTTCAATCTGCCCGTTAATCACCAGAGCCAACGAAATCGCATACTGCTCACAACGCAGAAATCCCTTCGTACCGTCAATCGGATCCAGTGTCCAGAAACGCGGCGAATAAGCACTCGAACCGCCGTGGTCAATCCAGCTGCAGATGTCCTCTGCACTTCCGCCTGCACCCGACCGAGCACACTCCGCAAGCACCCGCTGCAGAAATGCGGCACCCTCCGCTGTCCGCAGCTCCGCTGCTCCCTCCTCCGCAATCACCGGATCATCAGGGAAAGACTCCTGCAACGCACGACAGACCACTGCCTGACTTCCAAAGTCCGCGATCGTCACCGGACTGCTGTCCGACTTCGACATCGCCTCCGACGCCAAAGCCGTCTGCACCGAACGACACAAACCGGCAGCCCGACGCACTGCCTCAAGACCAGTTCGCAACTCTGACTGATACTGCACCGCTGTCGAATCCTTTTTCCATCAGAAATACTAAAAAAGCCACAGACCACCCCGGATCTCAGCCGGGACGCGAAGGCGTGTAAACGGCCGAAAATGAAATGTCCGCCTCCAGCGGCCGCGACGCATCCGAACGCCGTACCTCAATCCGCAAACCATAAGGCTGCCTCAGGGCCACTCGAACACGCAGCGGCTCATGCCCGGCTGGCTCGCATTCCGCATCCGGAACACCCGGCAGCGGAGGTGACAACGGAATCTGCAGGTTCAGCCGCTTCTGGCCAATCCGAAAAACCGCTCGCGCAACACCCTCCACCATCACTCCGCCGAATTCATCCTCGCTCCGCTCCATGCTGACAATCTCCGACGTCAGCCCACCCTCGAAATCGTCGCTGCCGTCCTGCTCCTCCGTCACCACTTCCATCGTCTCACGACGCTCCTCTTCACGAACACTGCGGTCCAGTGCCCGCAAATCGAACCCCCCGGCTGCATTCTCCTCAGCTGAAATCGGAAACTGCTCCTGCAGCTGCTTCGGGACCGGCACCGGCGGCGGTGCCACAGGACCCGTGTTCACCAACGCCGGTACTGCCCCCGCAGTGGCCCCCAGCGTGGAAACCCCGGCAACAGCCGCTGACCCCGCTACCTTCCCCGAAACCACCGCAGCATCGCGAACACGGCTCAAACGCCGCCCTGTCCCCCGAAAAGGGTCCTCCCACGGATCCCGCGCTGATTCCCGAGCATCCACGTCAGGTTCCGCTGCCCGAGGAGCCGCAGGTGGCCTCGTCAGGCGATACTGAGTCTCAGGCTCCACGTTCTCAAAATTCACCCGCGGCGCTTCAACATCGATCATTGACAACGATGCATCCGTCACCAGCTGCAGCCAGTGTCGACGATCCCGAGGGACCCGGAAGAGCTCACCCGGCATCGGACTAAGCATCGTCAGAATGCCGAAAATCAGCACGCCGGCACTCAGCCATGGACGCAGCGACGCCCCCGGAGGCATCATCAGCCACGCGATCAGACAGGGCGCCAACAGTGTCAGCAGGCCCGCCAGAAACAAGGCCGGCGATTCCTCAGCCGTCGAACGCTCCGGCCAGAATAACAACCAGCCGAACAGAGACATCAGAGTCACAAACGCGGATAACACCAGCACCGCTGGTTCCCACACCGCAGACTGAAACTGACCATCCAGCCGTCCCCGCCACAGCAGAAATGCCAGCAGCACGAGCGAAATCCAGATCATCACCGCCGTCGCCCGTCGCGACTGCAGCCGACGTCCCTGTGATCGAACCATAAAACCACGCCTCCTCCCTGAAACATCGTTCCGGCAGACTGGGGAATCTAGCACAGCCTGCCCCGCTGCGGCAAGCGTGGCAGATTTCTTCGGCGGGGTCGCAGATTTACACCCGATCAACGGCAGCATTCACCCACGGCCCCCTCCCGGATACACTCCCACGCACCCGCGTCCTTCCTGCCGAGCATCGATCCCGGAGATCCCCATGTCGCCAGCCGCAAAAGCACTCCCACTGCACCTCACCGCCGCACTCCTGCTCTCACTCGCCCTCCACACACCCGCCGTCGCTCAAAACTGGTCACTCGCCGATAACCCGGAACTCGCCGACTTCTTCGAACACCAGGTCTCCGAAATCGAACACGCCACAGACCTCACCCGCTATGCCACCCTCGAAGACTGGGAAAAACAACGTCCTGTGCTGCGGCAGCAACTCTTTGATATGCTGGGACTCGCACCCCTTCCCGAAAAAACACCGCTGGTTCCAGTCGTTACCGGCACCGTCGAACATCCCGACTTCATCGTCGAACGCCTGCACTTCCAGTCGTTGCCGGGACTCTACGTCACAGGCAATCTGTATCGCCCCAAAACACAGACGGGGCCGCTCCCGGCTGTCCTCTACGTCTGCGGCCATGGACGAGTCACGCAGGATGGTGTCAGCTTCGGCAACAAAACCCACTATCAGCACCACGGCGGCTGGTTCGCCCGCAATGGCTATCTCTGCCTCACCATCGACACTCTGCAACTCGGAGAAATCGAAGGTGTGCACCACGGGACCAACAACCTGAATCGCTGGTGGTGGAACTCACGTGGCTACACACCCGCAGGTGTCGAAGCCTGGAATTGCATCAGAGCCCTCGACTACCTCGAAACCCGCCCCGAAGTCGATGCCTCGAAAATCGGCGTCACCGGTCGCTCGGGCGGCGGTGCCTACAGCTGGTGGATCGCCGCTCTTGATGACCGCATCCGCTGCGCCGTACCCGTAGCTGGTATCACCTCCATGCGCACTCACGTGGTCGACGGCTGCATCGAAGGACACTGCGACTGCATGTACATGCTGAACTTTCACCGCTGGGACTTCGCCATCGTCGCTGCTCTCGTCGCCCCCAGACCGCTGCTCATTTCCAACACCGACAAGGACAGCATCTTCCCGCTCGAAGGAGTCGTCGATATTCACCGTCAGACTCGACACATCTATCGCCTCTACAACGCCGACAAACAACTGGGACTGCAGATCACCGAAGGCCCCCACGAAGACACCCAGGAACTTCACATCCACGCCTTTCGCTGGTTCAACCGCTTCTTTCGAGATGACAAAGCCCCCATCGAAAAAATCGCCGTGAAGTTCTTTCAACCACAACAGCTGAAAGTCTTCGCACAACTGCCCGCAGATGAACTGAATACGAAAATCGATGACATGTTTGTCACTGCCGCCCCCACTCCCGCCGCCAGCGACGTACTCGCTCGCCAAACGTCACTTGTCGCAGAACTCAAAAGTCAACTCCTCGAACGCTGCTTCCGCGCCTGGCCCGCCGCAGACACCGTGTCCACCGAAACCCACTCCGCCCCACTGCCCGCCAACGATCCGAATTCCCCCCACGCAGGAACTCAGATCAACTTCGAAAGCCAGCCGTTTGTTCCACTCCAGCTGCAAATCCGGCACGCCCCCGACACAACACTCAGCAACATCGAACAACTGGAACTCGTCGTCGCACTCGATCGCAACTCCGCCGAACAGGCAACCACTGCTGACCCCCACATACCCGCCAGCACCCCCAGAGCCCTGT